>JABDJQ010000137.1 GCA_013002425.1 Gemmatimonadota bacterium | reverse complement strand
GTCCAGGCCACCGGCGAGTTCGCTCTGCCTCGCCCAGACGTAGACCTCGGCGTCGTAGCCTTTCTTGCGGGTCGGTTCGATATACACACAACCCTTCACCATCGCCTCATCCGGCGAGACCACGGTGTAGGCGAAGGAGCGCCGAGACTGGAACTCCTTCTGGTGCCACCCGAGATCGATCAGGTTCTGTTCGAGCGTCAGGCCCTCCGGCCATGTACCTCCGGGCCAGATCGTGCCGAGATGTTCGGCGCTTGTGATGACGGCGTCGAAATCCTTGACGACGTCGTGAATCGTGAGCATCCGGAGTCGGAACTCCGTCGTCTCCAGCTGCGTCGGGACTTCAAAGTCTTCAGGTACGAATGGTGTCATCTTGATCTCCGGAGCCAGTCTAGCAGACACGCCGTCTGAATGAAGCCCTTCCCGTTCGAGTCCTACCCGGGGAGCCACGTGACGAAGTCAGCTTGCGACCAGGAGCGCAGCGTGTTTGCGGCTGGCTTCGCTGAGATTGTGTGTCGGGTTCCGGCTGCCGATTGCGGCTTATCAGGTGTAGAAGAGGCCGCATCTGAGCAGAGATGCGCGGGGTATACTGTCGATGTAGCCGTCACGCTTGACGGCGAGACCCTGTCACGTAGGGTAGTGTTGATTCTAACGTTGAACCTCAGGAAAGGATCTGGTTCATGGTGGCTTCAGCAGCGCAGGTTGACGATCGAGGGCATGACGGACTCATCCGACTGGCCGGTTTCGCAATGATCCTCGGACTCACCATCCATATTGTACTAAACGGATTCGTGAAAGTGATGCCGCCCGAGGATCCATCGCTTGCTGAACTGAAGACATATCTCTCCGACGAGGCAGGCACGTGGGCTTTGGTTCACGGAATTCGCTACATCGCGTTCCTGTGCATCGCAATCTATGCGGCCGGGGCATTCTGCAGAACGTCTCTGGTGCGAGATCGGAAACCGACCGGCTGGGGGATCCTGGGACTTCTGGGCGCAACGCTCTGGCTCGCCAGTGCTCTGATCACGAACGGAATCGAGACCTTCGTGTTTCTCGCTGATGCGGAGTCGACAGGGACCCTTGAAGTCTTCTTCCCGTTCTTCTACCTCACCAGGGTCCTGTGGACAGCGGAGCTGGTGGCATGGGGAGTGCTGATCCTGGGATTCTCCGTGGCGGGTTTTCTTTCGTCGACAATACCCAAATGGTTATCGGGCTTCGGCTATCTGGTTTCTATATTGGCAGTGCTGTCCAGCGTCTTTGTCGTTTCGGTTCTGTCCGACGGCTGGGCGATCTACATCACCGATTTCGCGGCTCTCGGTGGTCTCTTGTGGTTTGCGTGCACGAGCGTATTATTCATCATGAAGGGGAATTCCTAGGTTCGAGTCCTACCCGGGGAGCCTGGCCTCGCGCGCATGACCGATGCGGACACGAATGCCGCGAGCATGGTGAGCGAAGTGGGTGCGATCAAGGGAACACTTCCCTACATGAGCCCGGAACAGGCGCGCGGCAACCCGGACGAAATCGATCTCCGCACGCATCATCTGGAGGGGGGACTGGCTGTGAGACTGCGCCGGGACTTCAAAGTCTTCAGGTACGAATAGTGTCATCATGATCTCCGGAGCGAGTTGAGCAGACACGCCGCAGTGTGCCAAAAATCTGCCGACCGGAACTGGTAGCCAGGCAGGCCGGCGACCTGGTTGAAGCCCTAACCGAGCAGCCACGGATCTGGTTGAAGCCCTAACCGAGCAGCCACGCGTAGAGAGCTGCTGGTGACAGCGGCCCTTTCTTTTTTTCGATTGACGCAGTCGGATGTCGATTCGAGCACGGCTTTTTCGTCGAGAGTATGAATGCGGGGCGATCGAGCCCCGTTCCCCTCGACCGCTCACGGAAAGGAAGGTAACAATGGCAGTCAAAGCCGGGAACACGACCGCAACGGTGATTCCGACCCTGCGATACGAGGATGCCGCGACAGCCGTCGAGTGGCTCTGCGAGGCGTTCGGATTCGAAAAACACCTTGTGGTGCCGGCGGAGGACGGCACGATCATGCACGCGCAACTCACGTTCGGCAACGGAATGGTCATGCTCGGCTCCGCTGGTGAGAACGAGTTCGACGGTCTGCAGAAGCCTTCCGGCACCCTGGGCCGTGCTGTCACGCAGAGCCCCTACATTATCGTGGACGACGCTGACAAACACTACGCGCGAGCCGTCGCCGCGGGCGCGGAGATCGTGGTGGAAATCAAGGACGAAGACTACGGGGGGCGCGACTACTCCTGCCGTGATCCGGAGGGGCACGTCTGGAACTTCGGGTCCTACGGGTAGGAGATCGGGGTAAACCCCGCGCTCTTGCACGCTACCGGCTTTGCCGTTCTTCGGCCACCTGCCGGTAGTGATCGCGAAGCAGACCGAAGACTTCCTTGCGGCGGCCTTCGTGATCGACCACTCCCTTCAGGTTGTACCAGTCCTGCACGCCCGTGAGCTGGCGCCGCGGCGAACGAAAATCCTTGAGAATCCACGGACTGATTCCCGCCAGGCCCTCGATGCGCGTTGACCAGTCGAGGGTCTCTCGATAGATCCGAAGGCCGAAGTCCTCGGTCCATCGATGCGTGTCGGGCCCGCGGAGTCCGCGCTTCATGCCCGCGCCGAACTCGGAGAGGATCAGCGGTTTGTCCCAGGCCCGCTCGACGGAACACGAGCGGAGATCCTCGACCTCGGCCCAGTACCATCCGATGTAGCTGTTGATCGCGAGCACGTCCGCGATCTCGCCGAACGCGTCTTCGACCACGAAGCGAACGGGCCGTCCGTCTTCCAGCTCCGCCCGGGCCCACATGGCGGCGGAAAGCAGGCGGGTCGAATCGAGCGCTTTGACGTGTTCTCCGAGAGCGTTTCGGAACGCCGTTCGCACGGAGTCGTCTCCGGTTTCGTTCCCGATGGACCATATGATGACGGACGCCCGGTTCCGGTCGCGCTCGATCACCTCGGTGAGATGCGTCTTCGCTTCGGCCAGCGTATTCGGGTTGTCGTAGTCGAGCGTCCAGTAGACCGGAATCTCCGCCCAGGCGAGCAGTCCCAGCTCGTCGGCCATCCGGACCATGAACTCGCTGTGCGGATAGTGAGCGAGCCGCACGTAGTTGCAGCCCAGATCCTTCGCAAGCAGCAGAAGTTCGCGCGCGTCCGACTCGCTCGTGGCCCTTCCCTCGCGGGAGAGCGCCTCTTCGTGAATGCAGATACCGCGGAGAAACACCGGCTCGCCGTTCAGCAGGATCTCGGAGCCGCGGGTTTCGATCGTGCGAAATCCGACGCGATCCGTGAGCGTGTCTTCTTCGCTCGCCACGACAACGTCGTAAAGCCGGGGGTTCTCGGGCGACCACCGCTCGATGCGATCGTCTGCGTCGATCACGATGGTCGCGTAGCCCTGCTCGTCCGTCTGCTCTTCGCGGGAAAGCGAGAGTTCGTCAATCGCGAGCTGGACGCGCGCGCCGTTCGATGCCGGTCCGTCGAGACGAATGCGAGCCGTTGCGCGCGCGGGGTCGAGAGAAATTGCGAGGTCGCGAACGAACGTCGCCGGCGTTTCGACGAGGCGCACGCTTCTCGTCACTCCCCCGTAGTTCCACCAGTCGGTGTTCATGGCGGGAACGCCATCGGGCCGGCGTTCGTTGTTCACCCGCACGGTCACATCGTTCGCGCCGTCGCGGAGCACGTC
>JABDJQ010000132.1 GCA_013002425.1 Gemmatimonadota bacterium | reverse complement strand
GACTTGCTGTTCGCGCGAACCGCTTTCCGGAGGGTGTTTTGAGCATGAAACAGACGATCGAAGTCTCCACCTCGCAGCGAATCCAGACCCTCGACATCACGGCGGACGTGCAGGCCGCGATCGGCGCCCTCGACAGCGGGATCTGCGTCGTCTACTCGCCCCATACGACGACCGGCGTCACGATCAACGAAGGCGCGGATCCGGACGTCGCGCGCGATGTCGAGCGGACGCTCGCGAAGCTCTTCCCGAAAGAGGGCGACTACCGTCACTACGAAGGCAATTCCGACTCTCATCTCAAATCGATTCTGACCGGCGCCTCCGCCACGATGCTGGTCGAAGAGGGCAAGCTCGTTCTCGGGCGCTGGCAATCCGTTTACTTCTGCGAATTCGACGGGCCGCGCACGCGCCGTGTGTTCGTGAAAACCATCGCCGGATAAGTCGCATGTCATCCGCCGGAATCGAACTCCAGATCGAAGACGAACGAAGCGGCATCGCGCGCGTGCTCCGTTTCGAGCCCGACACCGGTCCGATCGTGATCGGGCGCGACGAAGAGAGCCACGTGCATCTCGCGGCGCAGTCCATTTCGCGCAGGCACGCCGTGATCGAAAAAGCGCCCGACGGTTTCGTCGTGACCGACGAAAGCAGCCTCGGCACGCAGCGAAACGGTGAACCGCTCCCGAAAAAGACGGCGACGCTCCTGTCCGACGGCGACGTGCTCACGATGCCCGGGTTTCAGATCACGCTTCACATTGACGGCGCGAAACGAAACATCGAAGACACCGGCGGCTTTCACGACCTGCTCGCGATGGCGAAGGACCTCGACTCGGAAACCGAGGGCGAGTCGCAGGGGGAAGACGGTCCGGTCACCGGAACCATTCATGTGGTGATCGACGAGAATGAAACCGCGCAGGAGTCGATCGGGGGGGAAGGGTCGACGCTGCTGATCGGAGGGAGCGGGGAATGCCACGTGCGGCTCGACGATCCCTACCGCATCATCTCGGGATTGCACGCGAAGATCGAACGGAGCTGGGCCGGCACGTTTCTTTACGACCTGAGCCGGAACGGCGTGTACGTGAACGGCGAACCGATCGAAGACGTGCGCGACCTGAAGGACGGCGACAGGATCACGCTCGCGATCGCCGAAGCGAAAGCGGCCGCGCCGACGCTCGTGTATCGCGAAGCCGGTGGAGCTAAGAAAGCGGGAGACGCCGGGAGCGGCGGCGGGGCCGGTGACAGCGGCACGGGCGCTGCCGGCGGACCGCTCGGTTCGTTCGGCGGCGGCGACTTCGATCCGGGTGAACGCGCGTCTTCGGAAGAGCATCCGTGGGCCGCGGAAGCGGAAGAGTCCCCCGGCGGGAAAACGTCAGACCGGTCGCCAGGCGCACACGCGGACACGGACGGGGGCGGCGGCGCGGGTACGGGTGAGCCGGGGAGCGAAGGCGCGCTCGACTCGCAAGTGGACGCGCACGAGGGCGACGCGCACGGCGGCGCGCACGGTGACAAACACGGCGAAAAACACGGCGCAACCGGTCACGAAAGCGGCGCAGGCGCGGACGAAAACGACTCTCACGACACGCCCCCCGGGGAACGCGACCTCTTCACGCTGATCGTGATCGGCGTGGCGGCCGTCGTGATCATCCTCTTCGCCGTCATCGGCTTCATGATGTTCAACGGATAAATCGCAAATCGTGCAGCGAGGCCGTCCGCGTTCTCGCGACGCACCCCGTGAATACCAGGTGGCTACCCGGTCGCCTCTTCGGACTCGGGCTCGGGTTCGTCCGGCATGCCGTACATGCCGCCGCCGGAGAGCGAGATCATGCCCATCGGCTGCGGGATGAGTTCCGCCGCGAGTTCGCGCGTCGAGATCACGGCGGCGTCGGGGAATTCGACTTCGACGAGGCGCCGGAAGTACGGGCGCACTTCGGCTTCGACGAGAACCGTTGCCGGTCCCGCGGTGAACGGGCGCTGGCCGAGTTCGTCGCGGATCGCGTTCAATATGTCGCCCTGGATGTCGGGCGACAGTCCGAGATACGTGCCGGTCGGCGTGTGGCGGATCGAGTCGGTGATCGTCTGCTGAATTTCGGGCTCCACGGTGTAGACGATCAGCTTGCCGTCGCTCCGCGCGTTCTTGAAGCAGATCTGGCGCGCGAGGCTCGAGCGCACGAGTTCGGTCAGCTGCAGCGGATCGCTTTCGACGCGACCCCACTCGCTGAGCGACTCGATAATGCCCTTCAGATCGCGGATCGAAACGCTCTCCCGCACGAGCCGCTGGATGACTTCCGTAAACTGGAACAGGTTCACGACCTTAGGCACGACCTCTTCGACGAGGTTCGGGTGCGACTGCGCGAGCTGGTCGAGCATCGTCCTCGATTCCTGGAGCCCCACGAATTCGTGCGCGTACCGCTTCAGGAAACCGGCGATGTGCAGCACGAGCACCTCGGGATGCGAAACGATCGAGATGCCCGCCTGCTCGGCGAGCTCGGCCGACTCTTCGGGGATCCACGACGCGGGCGAACCGTTCGCGGGGTTCTCGGTCTGTTCGGCGTCGATCTGGAAGACGGCGAGGTTCTCGGCGCTTTCGTTCACGAAGACGCGGTCGGCCGGAATCGTCCCCTGATGGATCGGCACTTCCTTGAGAAGTATGGCGAAGACGTTCTCGCCGATCGGCTGGTTCCCCTGGATCTGGATCGGCGGAAACTGGACGCCCACTTCGTAGTAGAGCGACTCGCGAAGCTCCGGGATCAGGGCCGCCAGTTTCTGGCCCCCTTCGCCGTCGCGGTCGATCGCGGCGGTCAGCGATTCGCTCACCTGCACGAGAACCGGCACGGCGAGGCTGAATCCGGGCTCGCCCGTCGGCTCGTCTTCTTCTTCCTGTTGCTGCTTCTGCTGGGCCGGAGTCGGACCGGCCAGCGCGATCTTGCGTGTGTGAAAGAGGCCGTACGCCGAGGTGCCGACAATCACCGACAGCAACAGAAACGGCACGGTCGGGAGCCCCGGCACGATAGCGAGCAGGAGCAGAAGCACCGAGGCAATCGCAATCGCCTTGGGCTCCGCCATGATCTGCATCCCGATATCTTTCCCGAGATGACTGTCCTTCTCCTCGCTCGCGACCCGCGTCACGACGATCCCCGCGCAGACCGAGATCAGCAGAGCCGGAATCTGGCTCACGAGGCCGTCACCGATCGTCAGGATCGAGTACGTCTGAAGCGCCGCGCTCGCTTCCATACCGCGCTGCAGAATCCCGATGGCGAGCCCGCCGACGATATTGATCAGCGTGATGATGATCCCCGCGATCGCGTCGCCCTTTACGAACTTCATCGCGCCGTCCATCGCGCCGTAGAGCTGCGATTCGCGCTGCAGATGCCCGCGCTTGTCCCGCGCCTCGTTCACGTCCATGAGGCCCGCGCGCATGTCCGCGTCGATCGACATCTGTTTACCCGGCAGCGCGTCGAGCGTAAAGCGCGCGGAGACTTCCGCCACGCGCTCGGCGCCCTTCGTGATCACGAGGAACTGGATCAGCGTCAGGATCAGGAAGATGACCATCCCGACAACGAGGTTCCCGCCTGCCACGAATGCCCCGAACGCCCGGACCACTTCCCCGGCGTCTGCCTGGAGCAGGATCAGGCGCGTGGTCGAGACATTCAACCCGAGCCGGAACAGCGTCGTGACCAGCAGGATCGTCGGGAACGCCGAGATCTTCGTCGCGTCGCCTATATATATGGATACGAGAAGCAGCGTGACCGCCGCCGTAATGTTGACCGTGAGCAGAACATCGAGCAGCGCCGTCGGGAGCGGAATCAGCATCATCCCGACGATCGACATGATGAACCCGGCCAGCATGATGTCGCTGTACTGGGTTACGACCTTCTCGACGTTGCCGGACTTGACGTCGGCAATGAGTGACTGGAACGGATTCGCCATGGTTTCCTATATTAGTGTGTCGGGCCGGGGCGCGTAC
>JABDJQ010000539.1 GCA_013002425.1 Gemmatimonadota bacterium | reverse complement strand
CCACTGGGGCGGGGATCCCGACACCACTTTCAATATCGTGATCATTGGAGACGGATTCACGGAGGGGGCCGAGCAGGATACGTTCATGGCTTACGCGCAGGCAATCTGCGAGGAAATCGAGAAGACGTCGCCGTACGAAACGAATCACGATCAGTACAATCTGTTCCGCGTCATGGCCGTCTCCAATGAATCGGGCATCACGGATTGCTCTGGCTATGCCGAAATCGTAGACCACCTCATCGAAACCGGGGCTGATTCCTGCCTGCGGCACGTCATGTGCGGATTCCCGATCTCGAAACGGATTCCCGTCGATACTTATCTGAGTTCATACGGGAACGCGGTCGAGGACGCGGACGGGAACTACTACGGATACTGCAATACCGACAAAGAGGCGCTTTACGAGGCGGTTTCGAATTCGCTCTTTTCGTTCGGCAAGGTCGGACTTTACATCGTAATCCTCAACTGCCGCGCGAACGGCGGAAACTGGCTCGACGACAAAGTGATGACGGTCACGCTCTCCGGCGCGGGGTACGATGTCGAGGACTTCCTCCAGATCGCGATGCATGAGATGGGACACGGCGTAGCGGGGCTGAAAGAAGAGTACACCTCCTGTTCGGAGTGGGACCCGACCTTCCTCACCTACCCGAACGTAGTCCGGAAAGACCAGATAGAGGAGGCGCAGTGGGAAGAAGTCGCTTCCGACCTGGACGCCCACGGCGATCTCGCGGAGAGACATCACGGCCCTGAGGACCCGCATCCCTGCGACGGTACTCACAATCAGGCCAGCCTGGCGGCCATGGAAATGACGAAGCTCGGCGCCTACTGGGGGGCGCAGTTCATCGATCCCCCCGCGGGGTTCAGCTGCGGCAACGGGTGCGACAAGCCGATCAACTGGAACGACCTGGGCGATACGCTGGGGCAGTCGTACTACAGACCGGCCGCGATTTGTCGCATGCGGTTCCTTAGCCAGGACTTCTGCGGTGCGTGCGACCACTTCGTGGAGGAGGCGATCCGGAACCCCTGACCCCCGCAAACGGCGTCTTGACGCAGTCGATGCCCTTTGCCATCATGTACCCCTTGTCGCGGAGAGGTGCGAGAGTGGCTGAATCGGGCCGCCTGCTAAGCGGTTGGCGGGGGAAACCTTGCTCGAGGGTTCGAATCCCTCCCTCTCCGCCAGTTTCACCTCTCGCTTAGCCCGGAGCGTCCCGGTGAACGAAGCCCGCAGTTTCGTACTTCCTTTCCTACTTCTCGGCCTCATCGTCGCGGTGGGCGCCGCCGGCTTCCAGATCATCGAAGACCTCGACCCGGTCGCCGCGCTCTACATGACGCTGATCACGATGAGCACGGTCGGTTTCGGCGAGGTCGGCCACTCGTTCTCGACCGTCGGCCGCCTGTTCACGATGGGCCTGATCGTGACGAGCGTCACGGTGGGCGCCTACTGCATCGGACTCATCATCGCTTATATTGTAGAAGGCCGCCTGATGCACGCGGTCAGGAGACGACACATGACCAGGAAAATCGGCAGGATGAGCGGACATATCATCGTCTGCGGTACCGGGCGTTCCGGCGGATCGGCGCTGCGTGAATTTCGTTTGCGCGGCAAGGAGGTCGTCGCGATCGAGTTCGACGAGGTACTCGCGGAGGAGTACATGGAGAATGATGCGTCGCTTCTGCTCGTGCGTGGAAACTGCACGGAAGAACACGTGCTGGAAGAAGCCGGCGTGGGGCGGGCGAGTTCGATCGTTTTTGCGGTGCCCGATACCGAGGCGATTATCGGTACGTTGACGGCGCGCTCGATGAACCCCGGGATCACGATCGTCTGTCGCGCCGAATCCGAGGAGACCGCCCGCAAGCTCGCGCATGCCGGCGCCGACCACATCATCCAGCCGGAGGCGATCGCCGGCGCGCGCATGGCCACTTTCATAACGGCCCCCGCCGTCGTCGAGTTCCTCGAAATTGCGATGAATCAGGAGGGCACGGAACTTCGGATGGAGGAGCTCAATATACCGGAAGGGGGTCCGCTCGTGGGCCAGTTGCTCGCGGAGTCGGGGATTCGCGAAGAGGCGGGGGCGAGCGTGATCGGCCTCAAGCGGGGCGCGGAGACCATGCTGAGCCCGTCGCTGAAGACGACGATCGAAGCCGGAGACACGCTGATCGTGCTCGGCGAATCACCGCGACTCGCCAGGTATCGGAAGGCGCATTTTCTACTGTAGCCCGCGCGCGGCGCATATTTCCGCTTGCACGACTCGGGCGAATTGCTCATAGTTACCCCTGCGAGAATCAGTACATCCAGTGAATCCGCCTGTCGCAGATTCTGCATGCCATATTCGGATATGCGCCCATAGCTCAATTGGATAGAGCGTCTGGCTACGGACCAGGAGGTTGGGGGTTCGAGTCCTCCTGGGCGTATTTTTACTGAAAGCCCTTCGGCACGCGCCGAAGGGCTTTTTCGTTCTGTCACGGCGGGCGTCCACTTTTCTTGTCCTGTCGTCCCGGCTTGGCTTAGGGTTACGCCATGTCCCCGACTCGCTTATTGAAACAGATGCGAATTCCGGCCGCCGTCACTTTTGCCGTCTTCTTCATGCTTACGGTGAGAGGGGTCGGCGACTCCTTCCCTTCGCCCGGTTACAAGGTGTTTGCCGACAAGCTGTCTCAATTCTCGGAGTCGGACCCTCCATGCAATCTCCTGTTCGTGGGGTCGAGCCGCGTTTACCGCCAGATCCGTCCGGCCACCTTCGACTCCGTGCTTTCCGCTCATGGTATCGACATTCATTCGTACAATTTCGGGATCCCCGGAACGAGCCCGTTCGAAACCGCCTATCTGCTGCGAAGAGTATTCGACCGTGACCGGAATTCACGGATTCGCTGGGTCTTCGTTTCACTCGAACGGCTCGGTCTCGACCTCGAGGAAACGAACCGGATGAGCGATCGTGTTTCGCGCTACTACGGTCCGCGCAACTTCGCCCGAGCCGTGCAGCTGGCGTACGCGGACAAGGAGGCGTCGATGTC
>JABDJQ010000118.1 GCA_013002425.1 Gemmatimonadota bacterium | reverse complement strand
CTTTCAGACCGCGGAGGTCAACTTCATCGGCAACGTCGAATCGAACGCCCTGTTCCATGGAGCCGCGGATGTCGCGGTCTGCGACGGCTTCGTCGGGAACGTGATTCTGAAGTTCGCCGAGAGCATGGTCGAGTGGCTCGGCGGCATGGTGCGCGAGGAGATCGAGCCGCGTCCGATGGCCAAAGTCGGGGCTCTGTTCCTGAAGCCCGTCATCGGTGTTCTGAAGCAGAAATTGAGCTATGAAGAATACGGGGGAGCGCCCCTGCTCGGTGTCGACGGGATCACGATCATCTGCCACGGGCGTTCGTCGGCCAAGGCGATCGAAAACGCGGTTCATACGGCTGCGCGATTCGTTCGGCACGATATTAACAACGAAATCAAGTCCAAGCTCAAACACGCGAGCGAGGTGACGGTTGAGTAAGCCAAACGTTCATATACTGGGTACCGGTTCGTATGCCCCCGAGAAGGTTCTGAACAACGCGGATCTGATGCGCATGGTCGACACCACGGACGACTGGATCACGACCCGCACGGGAATCAAGGAGCGCCGCGTGGCGGGCCCCGGCGTCGCCACGTCCGATCTCGCGACGCCGGCCGCGAAGGCCGCGCTCGAAGCCGCGGGCCTTGACGTCCTGGATGTCGACCTCATTCTGCTCGGCACCGCGACGCCCGATATGCTCTTTCCGTCGACCGCGTGCGTCGTGCAGTCCAATCTCGGCGCGCGCAACGCGGCGGCTTTCGATCTGAGCGCCGCCTGTTCGGGATTCCTCTACGCTGTTTCCGTCGGGAAGGCGTTCATCGAATCCGGCACGTACAGGAACGCGCTCGTGATCGGGGCCGAGACGCTGACGAATATCCTGAACTGGGAAGATCGCACGACGTGCGTCCTCTTCGGCGACGGCGCGGGGGCGGTCGTGCTCGGCCGCGCCGACGAGGAGGACAAGACAGGCACCGGGATTCATGCGATTCATCTTCATTCCGACGGCGACCTCACGAAACTCCTCTATATGCCGGCCGGAGGATCCCGCATTCCGACCAGTGCCGACTCGGTCGAAAAGAAACTGCACTACGTGAAGATGGAAGGGCGTGAAGTCTTCAAGCACGCGGTGAAACTCATGAGTACGGCGATGGAAGAGACGCTCGCGGACGCGGGCTTCACGCCGGCCGATCTCGATCTGCTGATTCCGCATCAGGCGAATCTTCGCATCATGGAAGCGGTGGCGAAGCGGCTCGAGATCCCGAACGAGAAAGTGTTCGTAAATGTGGACCGGTACGGCAACACTTCGGCCGCGTCGGTCCCGATCGCGCTCGACGAAGCCGTCAGAAGCGGGCGGATCAAGCCGGGTGACCTCGTGGGGACTGTCGTTTTCGGCGGCGGCTTCACGTGGGCCGCGGCGGCGGTGCGGTTCTGATGGGGAAGACGGCCTATCTGTTCCCGGGGCAGGGTTCGCAGTTCGTCGGCATGGGCAAGACCCTGCGTGACGAATACCCGGTCACCGCGGAAGTGTTCGATCTCGCGGACGAAGTCATGGAAATGCCTCTCTCGCTGCTCTCGTTCGACGGGCCCGAGGAGACGCTGCGCGAAACCCGGTATACTCAGCCCGCCATCATGATGGTGAGCCTCGCGCTCCTGAAACTTCTTGACGGGCGCGACATGAGACCCGAGATTGTGGCGGGCCACAGCCTGGGCGAATACACCGCGCTCGTGGCAGCGCGCGTTTTGAGCCCGCGAGACGCTTTTCGCGCCGTGCGCCGCCGCGCGGAACTCATGTTCCAGGCCGGGGTGGAGAACCCGGGCAGCATGGCGGCCGTGCTGGGACTTCCGACCGACGAGGTCGTCCAGGTCTGCCGCGAGGCCGAAGAGATCGGGATCGTGCAGCCCGCGAATCTGAACGCGCCGGGCCAGATCGTGATCTCGGGCGAAGTCGCGGCCGTCGAAAAGGCGATGGAACTCGCCGGAGAGCGCGGCGCGAAGCGGGTCGTGGCGCTCCCCGTAAGCGGGGCGTTCCATTCGGAGCTCATGGGGTACGCTTCCGAAGGGCTGGAGGCGATCCTGAACGAGATCGAGTTCCGTGATGCCGAGGTGCCCGTGGTCGTCAACGTCGACGCGGTGCCTGTAACGGAGGGTGCGGAGCTCAGGAAGGCTCTCGTGCGACAGCTTCGCGGAGCGGTCCGCTGGGAAGAGTCGATTCGCCGTATGGCGGAAGAGGGCGTGACCGACGCATTCGAAATCGGCCCCGGCCGCGTGCTGAAAGGCCTTGCCCGCAAGATTGAGCGTGGGATCGCCGTTCGCAACGTCGAAGACGGCGAATCGTTCCGAAACCTGATCGAAGGAGCGGCAGAATGACTGAACAGGTAAAGCTCCCCTGGCTGTCCGACTGCATCGAAGGCCAGGTGGCGATCGTGACCGGCGGAGCCCAGGGGATCGGGCGCACGATCGCTCTGACGATCGCCAGGATGGGCGCGGACGTGGCCGTGGTCGACGTCGACCAGGAGAAGGCCGAAGCGACCGCGGGCGAGATCCGCGAACTCGGCCGCAGCGCGCTCGCCTTCAAGGCGGATGTCACGAATCTCGAGGACGCGGAAGGGTGCGTCCAGAAAGTAGTGGAAAAGCTCGGCCGCGTTGATATTCTCGTCAACAACGCGGGAATCACGCGCGACAACATCCTGCTTCGCATGAAGGAAGAGGAATGGGACGCGGTGATCGCGGTCAATCTGAAGGGTACATTCAATTTTACGAAAGCGGTCGCCCGGCCCATGATCAAGAACCGGAGCGGGCGCATCGTGAATATCGCCTCCGTGATCGGCGTCATGGGGAATGCGGGCCAGGGCAACTACGCCGCTTCGAAGGCGGGGATCATCGGCTTCAGCAAGTCGATTGCCAAGGAACTCGCTTCGCGGGGAGTGACGGTCAACGCCATCGCCCCCGGGTTCATCGATACGGCCATGACGAAGGTCCTCCCGGAGGACGTGCGAAACCAGCTGCGAGAGCAGATTCCATTAAAGCGCCTCGGCGCGAGCCAGGACGTGGCGGATGTCGTCGCGTTCCTCGTTTCGCCGGCGGCCAACTACGTAACCGGCCAGGTCCTGCATGTGGACGGCGGCATGGTGATGTGAAGAAGGAGACGAGAACGATGTCTTACGAAGATCGCGTAAAGGAACTCATTGTAGAACAACTCGGAGTCGGGGCGGATCAGGTGACGATGGAAGCGTCGTTCATCGACGATCTGGGCGCCGATTCCCTGGACACCGTGGAACTCGTGATGGCGCTCGAAGAAGAGTTCAACATCGAGATCCCGGATGAAGACGCCGAGAAAATTCTGACGGTCAAAGACGCCGTGCACTATCTGAACGAGCACGTCACCACCTAACTTCCCGAATCGGGTCAGAGAGTTTCATGAGCGACAGACACCGCGTTGTAATTACCGGCCTCGGGGTCGTTTCCCCGATCGGACTGAATGCCGAAGAGACATGGGATTCCATGATCAACGGCAGGCACGGTTTCGGGCCGATCCGGCAGTTCGATACGGAAGGTTTCGAAGTGCGATTCGCCGCCGAGGTGAAAGGCTTCGAGCCCACGAACTGGCTGCATCCGAAAGAGGCGCGCAAGTTCGACCCCTACGTGCAGTTCGCGGTGGCGGCCGCCGACATGGCGATGGTCGACTCGGGGCTCGACGTCGAGGCGCTCGATCACGATCGCTTCGGCGTGATCATCGGAACAGGAATCGGCGGCATGCAGATCTGGGAGGAGCAGCACAGTCAGCTCCTGAACAAGGGGCCTCGTCGCGTATCCCCGTTCTTCATCCCGATGATGATCGCGAACATGGCGTCCGGCCAGGTGTCGATCCGCTTCGGAGCACGCGGTCCGAACTTCGCGCCGGTCTCGGCATGCTCGAGCGGCGCGCACGCGATCGGTGAGGCGTATCGCGCGGTGCGGCGAGGTGAAGTCGACGTGATGATCTCCGGCGGTTCCGAGGCGGCGATCACGCCGCTTTCGATCGGCGGGTTCGCTTCGATGAAAGCCCTTTCGACGCGGAACGACAGTCCCGAAACGGCGAGCCGCCCGTTCGACGCGGAACGCGACGGCTTCGAGATGGGCGAAGGCGCCGGAATCACGGTGC
>JABDJQ010000115.1 GCA_013002425.1 Gemmatimonadota bacterium | reverse complement strand
GCGCGCGATCGCGATGCTGCTTGTCTGATTTCGGAGAACCTCTCGATCGATCCCACTCAGTTCGCGACCACCTGTTCCCTTCCTATATACTGATGACGTGAAACGATCACCGGAGAGAGCAATGACCGAGCCGTTCGACAACCTGAAGTTCGCGAAGGAGGTTTCGCGCGCCGTGCGTGATGCGGGCGGGCGCGCGCTTGCCGTCGGCGGATACGTGCGCGACCACATGCTCGGCATCGAACGCAAGGACGTCGACCTTGAAGTGTTCGGGCTCGAGCCGGACGCGCTGATTGCGGTGCTCGAACAGTTCGGGCGCGTCGATCTCGTCGGGAAGGCGTTCGGCGTGCTCAAGGTGAATCACCTGGACGTTTCGATTCCGAGGCGCGAAACGAAGACGGCCGCGGGGCATCGCGGTTTCGAGGTCGACTCGGACCCGCATATGTCGTTCGAGGACGCGGCTCGACGCCGGGACCTCACGATCAACGCGATGGCGGAAGATCTGCTGACGGGAGAGCGGCTCGATCCGTTCGACGGCGCGCGCGACCTCGAGCTTCGCATGCTGCGCGCGGTCGATCTCGACCACTTCGGCGAAGATCCGCTTCGCGTGCTTCGCGTATGCCGTTTTGCGGCGCGCTTTCTGTTTCATGTCGACGGCGACACGCGCGATCTCTGTCAGCAGCTCGACCTCTCCGAGCTTCCGCGCGAACGGATCTACGACGAATTCAAACGCATGCTCATGGGGTCGCGCTTTCCGAGCGTCGGGCTTCAGACGATGCGGATCGTGAACGCGCTGCGCTTCTTTCCCGAACTCGAAGCATTGATCGACTGCCCGCAGGAATACGAATGGCATCCGGAGGGCGATGTCTGGTTTCATACGCTGCTCGTGACCGATCAGGCGGCGGCGCTCAAAATCGGCGACGACTACGAAGACTTCGTCGTTCTCATAGCGGCGGTCTGTCACGACTTCGGGAAACCGGGGACGACAAAGATCGAGGCGGGCAGAATCCGTTCGATGAATCACGAGGCGCTCGGCGAGGAGCCGACGCGCGCGTTTCTCGGGCGGCTCACGAACGAGAAGAAGTTCGTCGATGATGTCGTCGCGCTCGTCGTGCATCACTTGCGGCCGCACATGCTGCACAAGAGCGGCGCGGGCGCTGCCGCGATCCGGCGTCTGGCCACGAAGCTCCCGATCGAGCGACTCGTGCGCCTCGCGCGCGCCGACCACTACGGCCGCACGACACCGGACGCGCTCGACCGGCACTACGCCGCCGGCGACTGGCTGCTGGAACGTGCGAAGGAACTCGAAGTGGCTGACCAGGCGCCGAAGCCCGTTCTGATGGGGCGGCATCTGCTCGAGCGCGGGTTCGTCGGCGGGCCCCGCATGGGCCAGGTGCTCGATCGCGCGTTCGAGGCCCAGCTCGACGGGGCATTCGAGGATCTGGACGGCGCCCTCGCGTGGCTGGAAGCGAACGGCGGCGAAGGGTAGCAGGCGCGCCCGTGACCGGCTTTCGAGATACTTTCAACGCGCCCGGCCCGTCTCTCGTCTTTCAGTCAGGGCACTTGCCCGTTTGCACACCGGCTCATGAGGGGGGGACGATTCCATGAACTTCGACGTACGACTCCGACTTCTTGCGATCGCGGCATGCTGCGCGCTCCCACTTGCGGGGCCGGCCCGCGCTGATTTCGCGCACGGTTACATTTCAGCGGCGTTGCAGGGAGACATCAGCGCTCATGTCGCCGCTGTCGATTCCGTGGAGGCGGCGGGGGATTCGTCTTCCGGCGCGTTCCGACTCGCCGCGAAACTGCGCGAGCGCTTCATCGACCGTACGGAAACGTTCGATACAGACGCGCCCCCGTTCCTGCAGGACCTTCTCACCGTTTATCGCGACTACTGGACGCAGGTTCTGCTCGGAAACATGACGAGCGAGGAAGGCGAGGAATATCTGCGCGGCGAGGTCGGCGATCTTCTCGCGCAATACGAAGTGCCGGAGGAGTCGGACACCGCCGACGTGTTCGACCGCATGGGGAGCGAGATCGAACGGCAGGGCTACTACTATATCGGCGGCCGGACGCTGCCCTACATGGAGCTGATGCTCTGGTCGAACCAGGACACGACGGAGTACGACGTCGAACTCACGGACAAGACGCAGTCCGCCACGGTCGTCTTTCTGACGGACTTCGCCTCGATGGGCTGGGCGCATTTTGCGACGTTCGGGCGCGCGTATTCCGGTGGCTGGGCGACGCGCGAAGCGCTCTTCTGTCTGAAGGACGACTACGACCTCGACTCCGAGAAGTTCAAGATCAGTTACTTGAAGCATGAAGGCCGCCACTTCGCCGACTACTCGATTTTCCCGAACCTGCAGCAGATCGATCTCGAGTATCGGGGAAAGCTGACCGAGTTGATCTACGCCGACGAGTCACTCATGAACGTGCTGAAGCACTTCCGGGGAGCGGGGTCGCCGAACCCCGAATCGCCTCACGCGTATGCGAACTGGGCCGTGGCGCGCGATCTGTCTGCGAAGCTGTTCGGAGCGCCTCTCGATGCCGGCGACGAGCGCTGGGACACCCTCGACCCGGAAGCGATTCACGCCGCCGCGCGCGAACTTCTCA
>JABDJQ010000108.1 GCA_013002425.1 Gemmatimonadota bacterium | reverse complement strand
GAAGTAGGGCGTGGAACGAACGAAGTCGTACCAGTTTTCGTCGAGCGCATGAATCCGGATTTTGTAACGCCCCTGATAGAAGATCGCGAACCACGGCAGGCGAATCGTGCCGTCTTCGCCCGAGAGCGCGGGCGAAGAAGCCGCCCGTTCGATCATGGCGAGGTCGAGCGAGTCCAGGAAGTCGAGATCGACCACGAAATCCGATTCGAGATCGAGCGAGCTGATGCCGATATGAAACGCGGGGACGTCGGGGCGCTCGAAGCGCGCTTCGAGCAATCCGTCTGAAAAGACGAGCGAATTGCGAACGTACGTGCTCTCGCCCGCCTCGGGAAACGACGCGAGCTCCTGCCGCACTCCTTCGCCGTCTTCGTCGAGCAGCAGCCATTCCGGGATCGCGAAGCGCGCGGGAGTCGTGGTGGTGGCGCTCAACCTGTCGCCGTCGGCCGCGATCACGGAGAGGTCGTACCTCGTGAGAGGCTTGACGACGCTTCCGTGCACGTCGGGGAAGTACGCGCCGAAGGTCTCGCGCGACTCGACGTACACGATGTCGTCTCCTCCCTCTTCGCGAATCACGATCGCCGCGTCGCTTTCGCCGGCCGCCTCGAGCGAGAACGGCTCGTCCGGCGCCAGCGCCCGCGTCAGAATGATGGTCGGAAAAGCCTGATCGACGAGCAGTACCGCGTCGATCACGAGCGTCCCCTCTTCGCTCGGCCCGAACAGCTCGGAGGGGTCGCGCTCGGCCGAACAGCCCGCCAGTATGGCCGCCAGCGCTGCTGCCGCAGCAAGCGAACGACTCGCCTTCCCGGGCGTCGCCGGCATCTTCCCGTTCCCCGCTTTTCTGAATCTCGCAATCATTGTCATCGCCCCTAAAACTCGAAGTTGATGCCGAACGAAGGCACGATCGGAAGCTGCCGCACGATTTCGGGTTCCGTGCTCGCATCTTCCGGGTCGAACTGTACGAACCATTCGTTCCGCCTGTTGTAAACGTTGAAGATCTGCACGAACCATTGCGCCGGCCGCCCGATGAGCGTGAAGTCGCGCCGCAAGCTGACGTCCAGGCGATGGTACGGCAGCAGCCGCGCGCTGTTCTTGCCCGACGAAAGATAGAAGCCGTCCGTGAATTCAGGATAGTCGCCGGTGGCGGGATCGCGCACGCCGTAGCGCGCGGAAGTCGGCGTGAACGCCTGCCCGGTGCCGAAGAGAAAACTCACGCTGCAGGTGTACTTCCCACGCTCGTAATTCGTAACGAAACTGATATCGTTTCGGCGGTCGTACTTCGGGGCGTACTCCTTGCCCGAGTTCACTTCCGCGAACTTCCGCCGCGTCCAGCCGAGCGTGTATCCGACCCACCCCGTGAGTGACCCCGTTCGTTTCTGGGCGAAGAGCTCGACGCCGGTCGCGTACCCCTCGCCCTCCGTAATGAAGATGTCCTCGGCCGTGAACGAGTTTTCGTCGACCGTCGCTTTGTTGTCGAAGATCACGAGATCGGCAAGATCGGTGTAGTAGCCCTCGACGCCCAGCTGATACGGATTGCCCCATTCGTATTCGAGCCCGAGCACGCCCTGGTACGACTTGCCCGGCTCGGCCGTCTCGTCGATCGGGAGAAAAAAATCGCCCGCGGAGAAACCTTCCGTGGTCACGAGCTGCAGGTACTGGTGATAGACGCCACCGCCCGCCTTCGCCCGCAGACCGTTCCCGAGCCGGTGGCTCAGCGCAAACCGCGGCTCCCACAGCACGCGATCTCCTTCGCTGAAGTAACGCGTCCTGAGCCCCGAACGAATCACCGTGCGAGGACCGACGGACCAGTCGTCTTCCGCAAACACGGAGATGTCGAACGGCTTCTCGTCGTAGTCGAGCACCAGAACTTCGTTGAACTCCTGTTTGAAGCGAAACCGATACTGGGAAGCGAGGATCCCGGCGCTCAGCGTATGCCCGATGCCGGCGTCCCACGTGAGGTCGCCCTTCACCGAGAAGTCGGTCAGGTCGTTCTCGAAGCTGATCGGGGTCGTGAAAACGACGACGTCGGTCCGGCTTTCGTAGTTGCTGACCGAGGTCTGCACCGTGGCAAGCAGCCGATTCCTGATCAGGCGGTTGTAGCGCGCCGAGGCGACGCGGTTCCCCCACCGGATGCTGAAGTACGTGTCTTCGTCGAGAACGAGGTTCAGCACGTCGCGGCCGCCGTACCCGGACACGACGAACCGGTCGGCGTTCTTTCCGTTCCACGCGTAGCGCCCGTTCAAATCGTAGAAATAATAGGAGGGGATTTCGGTCGAATCGTTTCGCACCGCGTTCAGAAACGGCTCGAGATACGTGCGGCGCCCCGCCAGCAGCCACGACCCCGAACCGGCGGGGCCTTCGAGCGTGAGTCGCGACGCAATCGCGCTGAGCGACAGCTTCCCCCGCAGCGAATCCCGCGCGCCCTCGCGGCCGGTCACGTCGAGCACCGCGCCGAGCCGGCCGCCGTAGCGCGCGGGGTACGCGCCCTTGTAGAGCGCGACGTCCTCCACGACGTCCGAATTGAACGCGGAGAAGAAACCGAACGCGTGCGTGGGGTTGTAGACGGGCACCTCGTCGAGCAGGATCAGCGTCTGGTCCGGTCCGCCGCCGCGAACGTAGAGTCCGGTCGAGATGTCGGACGCGGCCTGCACCCCGGGCAGATAGTAGAGAATGCGGATCGGATCCGGTTCGCCGATCGAAGGGAGCTTTTCGATCTGGCTCCGCTTGAGAGACACGAGCCCGGTCTGGACCTCCTTCTCTCTGCGATACCGGTCGCTTTCGACCTCGATCTCGGGTACGGCGTACGTCTGCGGTTCGAGCAGAACGTCGAGCAGAACGGGGGCGACCGATACTTCGGGCGAGATGCTCACTTCGATCTGACGCGTTTCGTAGCCGATGTGCACGAAACGAAGGCGCGCCGTTCCCGGCGGCAGATCCGTAATCTGATAGCTGCCGTCCTGGTTCGAGATCACGCCGCCCCGATACTGGGCCGCTTCGACATAGATGGAAACGAGCGCGAGAGGTTGCCCCGCGTCTTTCGAGCGAACGGTGCCGCGGATCGCGCTCGCGCCGGAATCCGCGGGGAGCAGCAGTAGAAGAAACAGGGCAGCCATCGCTGCCCGGCGAAATGGATCAGTCATCGATTCCTCGAAAATCCAGTCGGGGTCATTCACGAAACGAATTCGAACGAGGGTTTCGCAAAGACCGTTCCGAAATCGATCATGCCGCTCGTTTTTCTGCGAATCGTCGCAACAACCCCGGCAGCGCACGGGGGAAGAGATCGCGGGCACACTCTGCATACCCGGCCGGGGGCGACTCGAGTGAAAGGGCGTGAGGATTCGCTACACCCAATGTAACAACCGGGCGTGATCGCGACAACGGCTCTTGTGAGGTCTTCACGCTGGAACGGAAAAAGGCCCTCCCGGAGGAGGGCCGATGGCGAGGAACCCGAAGCCGTTACCGTTTCGCGGGCCTGACTCCCACTGAAAGGTCACTCAACGATTCAGTATCAGCTTGCGGGTGGCCTCGAAGCGGGATGACCGGAGCTTGAAGAAATAGATGCCGGAGGACGCGCGTGCGCCTGTGCGAGTTTGCCCGTCCCAGGCGACCGTGTGTTCGCCGGGGGCGGTTGCGCCCGCGCGGAGTTTCTGCACGAGCCGGCCGCGCACGTCGTAGACGGAAAGATCGATATCCGTGGCCACGGGGAGGCTGAACTGAATCGTCGCAGGCCCCGAGGCGGGATTCGGGCGAATCGAACGCAGCGCGAAACCGGCGCGGGAATCGCCGTGGCCGTCGAGCGAGCCCTGATCGACACCGGTCGGGATGGCGCCTGAAATCAGGTAGACGATTCCGGCGTCGACGTCGCCCGTATCGTGCCTGTTGGCGGAAACCATGAAGTCCGGGACACCGTCGCCGCTCACGTCGCCGACTCCCACGACGGAGTACCCCAGGCCGTCGCCCTCGAGATTGCACGTGATCGTACGAAGCGCCAGGCCCGTCTTCCCGGACAGGATGGACACCTTCCCCGCATTCAGCGCAACGTCGTCGTTCTGGAACGCGCTCGCGACGACGTCATCGCACCCGTCTCCGTCGATATCGCCGACACCGCGCGCCACGCCGAACGCGTCGCCGGGAGCCCCCTTGATGTCGTGCAGCATGCTGCGATCCACGCCCGACATGAGGTAAATGCGCCCGGCGCCCGTTCCGTTCGCTGTATCGGTCAAGTCAGCCGCAAGGAGATCGGTCGTACCGTCGCCGTTCAGGTCCCCGACTCCCTTCGTAAACAGAAATCCCATGAAGGATCCGGTCGTGTTGTTCGTG
>JABDJQ010000073.1 GCA_013002425.1 Gemmatimonadota bacterium | reverse complement strand
GCGTGGTCGACCCGGAACTGCGCGTCCACGGGACCGGGAACCTGTTCGTGGCGGGCAGTTCGGTCTTCGTGACGTCCGGACTCGCGAATCCGACCCTTTCTATTGTAGCTTTGGCCCACCGGCTGGCCGACCGCCTGATTACAGCTTGAGCGTATCAGGCCGCCCTGTTTTTCCTGGACAATCAAATCCCATATAGTTGATTTGTAAGGGTTTGCCGACTTGATTCGAACGTCCGTCCGGCTTGAATTTCAGGTATGAGCGGAAAATTAGATCGGCGTAATTGGTTGCAATTAATCATCTTATCGATTGATTTTCGAAAATCGGCGTGGTATAGTCATCACTAATCAGTTTCTGCCCAAGCTACCGACCACTCTCGACATAATCATTCATGAGTGCGTCAGTTTCTCTAATACGCAGGATCAATACAGCCAGGGGAGAAGTTTTATGAAAACATTGTTATCGCGGGCGACGGGAACTCTGATCGCTTGCTCGCTGCTCGTTCTGATGTCAGCGGGAGTAGACGCGGCGGCGCTCGACACGCCCGCCATCACGGCGATTGAAGCCGGCACGGCCAAAATCGAGCTGATGGTAACGGCAGGCGCCACGGGCGCGCCGGGTGGTTTTTCCGTCTGGTGGATGACCACCGATGAGTACGCTGCAAACGGCTATGTATGGCCGTCTGCGTTGACGAGCATCGTGACAGAGGCCAGCTTCACGGGCACGCCTGTCGTGAACGTTTTCGCAGGCATGGCCTCGAGCTTCCAGCTCGGCCCGCACGAATCCATATACGTTCAGATCGGTGATATCTTCGATGAAATGGGCGTCACGGCCACGGACTATGAAGAACTCGATCCCGCGACGGGCTATGTGTTTTGCGTGTTTGCGAATCAGACTGGTGCCTGGGAACAGAGCGGATTCAGTCCTACGATCGGTGCCGGGACTTCGTCCGGCTCCGGGTGTCATCACACGATCGGGTACTGGAAGAATCACGAATCCGTGTGGGCGGGCGTGGGACTTACGCTCGGCACGAACTTCTACAATACGGCGCAGCTGCTGAGCATCCTGAACCAGCCTTCGGGCGGCAACGGGCTCCTCATTCTCGGCCATCAGCTGATCGCCGCGAAGCTCAACGTCCTCGTTCTCGGCGCGGATCCGTCGCCGGTCGCCGCCGAAATCGCGGCAGCGGACGCGCTGATCGGGGCTCTCGTGATTCCGCCGGTCGGCGCTGACTGGGTAGACCCGTCAACGGTTACGGTCACCTCCGAAACGCTCGACGACTACAACAACGGCCTTTCCGGCGGTGGTTGCGGGACGACGGCTACCGAAGAAGCCAGCTGGGGAACGCTCAAAGAGCTGTTCCGCTAGAGGCTGACCGCTGACCGCAGACCGCGGTAAGTAGTTGAATTGAAATCTGATGGCCCGCTCATCCAAGGATGGGCGGGTCATTTTTCCATTTCCCTTCCAATGCCATAGTGAAGGGTAATCCCTGGTATTGCCTTTTACGATCAATTGTGCTATTCTGTCTCCCGCTGGACGTTTCGCCCGCCGACCACCCCGCCCCCGATACCCATCTCGCCGGCAGGGGGATCGCATACATCCGGAATCGCACATAACGGGGGGTAAAAGGCATGATCAAAAGGCTATCGCAGGCGGCAGGATTTCTCGTCCTCGTCGCTTTTTTCGTCCTTTCAGCGGGAGGAGCCGACGCAGCCGCGCTCGACCGGCCCGTGGTCACGGCGATCGAGTCGGGAACGGCCAAGATCGAAGTAACGGTAACTGCGGGTGCTTCCGGCGCGCCGGGCGGCTTCACGGTCTGGTGGGCGACGCTCGAAGCGTTCACCGAAAACGGCAACGAGTATCCGTCCACTCTCACCGGGCGGGCCACGGAGGCGAGCTTCACGGGGATTCCGGTCGTCAACGTGTACCCCGGGATTCCCGCGAGTTTCCAGCTCGGTCAGAACGAAGCGATCAACATCCAGATCGGTGATCTGTTCGACGAGACGGGAATCGTCGCGTCGGACTACTCGGAGCTGCGCCCCGGGACCGAATACGTGCTGTGTGTGTTCGCGAACGCGCACGAGGAATGGGAACAGAGCGGAAACAGCAACACGCTCGTAACGGGAACATCGCCCGGCGACGATTTCTGTCATCGCAGTCACGGTCACTGGAAGAATCATCCCAGCGCGTGGCCGGTGTCGAGCCTGACGCTCGGTTCGGTTCTCTACACGGCGTCGGAACTCGTCGATATTCTGCAGGAGCCTTCGGGCGGGAACGGCCTCGTAATTCTCGCGCATCAGCTGATCGCCGCGAAACTTAACATCCTCATCGGCGCGGATCCGGCGCCGGTTGCCGCGGCCATCACCGTCTCTGACGGCCTGATCGGCAGCCTCGTGATTCCGCCCGTCGGCGCCGGCTGGGTTCCTTCGACCAGCGTGACGCTCCTGGCGGAGCTTCTCGACGACTTCAACAACGATCTTCTCGATTCCGGGTGCGGAGGAACCACCGCGACCGAGGAGACAAGCTGGGGAGCGTTGAAGGAGAGTTTCCGCCGCTAGCGCGGTTTCGACAGGGGGTAGTTCGTGGATCGCATGAGGCGGCCCGCTCGTCATCGGACAGGCGGGCCGTCGTGCTGTTATCAGCCTGTGCTGCTCGGAGTGCAGCGGTCCTGGCGGTCCTGGCGAACCTAACGCACGACAGTAACCGACTGCGTGCGGTCGATCTCGACGCCGTCGACGCGCGCCTTCAGGAAGTAGCGGCCGGACGAAACGGTCTCGTCGTTTTCATTCCGAAGATCCCAGAAGAGTTCGCGCGCCGGGCCGGCGGCGAACGAGCCGCGCAGCGTACGTATGCGGCGCCCCGTAATGCTGAAGATTTCGACTTCCACTTCGGACGCACTCGGAAGCTGGAACCCGATCCGCACTTCCTGGCCCTGTCTCTGCACGGGATGCGGCACGATCCGCGCGAAGGAGAACGAGCGCGAACCCGCCGTCGTCACGGCCGTTCCGGTGGTGAGATCGCTCTGCACCGCCGTCCTCGTCTCTCCGTCCATGTAATACGCTTTTGCGAGGTAGGAAACGCCCCGGCCCGGATCGACGCCGGCATCCGTTGCCGCTGCCGCCCCGTCCACGGGTTCGATCGGTGCGCCGTTCACGACCGTCGAGTCGCTTCCCTGAATCCGTATGAGATCGAACGTGAGGCCCGGATAGACGGGAGTCGCCGTCCAGGAGACGAGATACCCGCCGCTCTGCCACGTGATCGCGGGCTCCGCGATCGTCAATATGGGAAGCGTGAGAAAGAGAGTGTCGGCGGCGAGACGGGTCTCGACCGTATCGATCGTCACGAACAGCTCGTACTCGTGCACGTTGCCCGGGACCGCGGTTTCGTCGAGCAGTTCGTAGAGGAAGCCGTCCTCGCTCGACGTCACGACGTACTCCGCAGGCGCAGGGCGGCTTCGGACGAGACGAAACGACACGTCCGGCCGCTGATTGAGCAGTGACCAGCGGATCTGTGCCGCGGCTTCCGCGGCGCTGACTTCGAGCCCCAGGAATTCGAACGCGGCCAGGTCGGTCGACACGCTGTCGGGATCGACGATCGTCGTGTCGCCCACGGTGGCCCCGAGTTTGTACGCGTAAGCGATGGCGGGATCGAGCCCCGTATCGTAGTAGACGTTTTCTCCGGAGGCCGATGCGCCCAGGCCGCTCGCGATCTCGGTGAACGGGCTGCTGCCGCCGGAGCTGCGATAGACGCTGAACGACAGATCCGCGTCGAAGCCCGCGAACCATCTTACTTCCGTCGTGTCGTCGCTCGTCCGCTCGGCTGCGAAGCGCGTCGCGATCGTTTCGAAGTAATTCACGCCGCCGTCGAGCTCGCCGATCACGAGGTCGAGATCGCCGTCGCCGTCTACGTCACCGAGCGAAGGCGCCGCATCGAGTCCCACTTCGAGAGATGTGTGATTCTCGGCTCTCTCGAATCGAAACGACCCCCCGCCCATGTTCAGCCCGGTCACCACGCGACCGAAACCGTACCCGAGCACGATGTCGAGCAGAGAGTCGTCGTTCACGTCGGCGAGCGTCGGCACGAAGTGTCGGTTCTGCGTGCTTCCCGTGACCGGCCCGCCGTCGAGCCCGTGCGGAAAGAACTCCCCGCCGATTCGATTATCGGAAAGAAATACAGGCATGAAGTTCTCGGCGTCGCCGTCATTTCGATAGAGAAACAGGTTGGGTGTGAACGAGTTTCCCTGCTCTCCCACGATCATGTCGAGGTCGCCGTCGTTATCCAGATCTCCGAGAGCGGGCGTGGGCGCGTTGTCGGTGTTCAGGCTCGGCAGGTCGGGCTCGCCGACCAGTACGTATTGCGGCGCCTCCCGCGTTCCGACGTTTTCGTACTGGAGCAAAGACCAGTAAGTGCCGAGGAACATGTCGAGGTCGTCGTCGCCGTCGAGATCGCCGAACGCGAAGGTCATGTACCCTTCGTTGAACAGTTTCGGTGTGATGACGCTGAAGGGCGTCGTGCCCGA
The DNA here is from genome assembly GCA_013002425.1 of Gemmatimonadota bacterium. GTDB lineage: Bacteria > Orphanbacterota > Orphanbacteria > Orphanbacterales > Orphanbacteraceae > JABDJQ01. The sequence continues at coordinate 3,032 of JABDJQ010000073.1, read as the reverse complement.
TTCGACGCGCACGAACTCGGGTGAAGTCGCACTCCCGACGTTCTCGATAAACCGCAGTAACGAAACGTCCTGCCCGAACGTCTCGGTCTTGCCTCCTGACACGATGAGATCGAGATCGCCGTCGTTGTCGAAGTCCGTCAGGTGCGGCCGCGAGTGCGTACCGATGTCGATGCACGGCAGGAATACCGAATCCCGCAGGTCGAACGCGAACGAACCAGCAGCGTCCTGCTCGTAGACCCGGAACACGCCGTCTTCCGCGAGCTCCGAGGTGCCGGCCGAAGATACGTAGAGTTCGAGGCGCTGATCGGAATCGAGGTCGGCCACGTCGCTCGAAAGCCTGTTATCGAAGCTCTCCGGAATGAGCGACTGCGTGATCTGATTGAACTGCGCGACCGTGTCGGACGAAACGTTATGGAAGAACCACAGATTCGGGTTCACCAGGTCGCCGATGATGATATCGGGCATCGAGTCGTTCGAGATATCGGCGATCGTGAGCGAAGCGAAGCCGTGCCGGTTGTCTTCCGCGCTGACGCGTCCGCCGAACTCGTTCGTCGAGAATCCTCCCCAGCCTTCCACGCCTCTCACGAACTGCGGCTCGGTCGGGGTCCCCTTGTTCTCGTGAAAGATAGGCGTACCTCCGATTGCCTTCATATATAAGAAGTCGGGGTCGCCGTCGCCGTCGAGATCCTTCATGCGCGGATAGCTGCTGAGGCCCGCCGATCGCGCGTCGGGCAGGCTGTCGATATACGAGGGGGTCGTCGTAACGAAACTGTGCGCCTCCGGCGTGCCGACGTTCTCGTGCACGACGAGCACCGTGTCGAGATCCGACAGAAAATCGAAATCGCCGTCGGCGTCGATATCCACGATCTCCAGGAACGATCGCACCCGGACACCGCGCATTCTCTCTTCGGCGATTTCGAACCGAGCCGCTTCGGGCGTTCCCGTGTTCCGGTAGAAGCTCACGCGATCGTCGGGGAACTGGCCGACGACGAACAGATCCTCGTCACCGTCGTTGTCGATGTCCGCAAAGTGCGGCTTGATGTTGAACCAGCCGCCGATGAACGGATACGGAATCGACTCGCCGTCGATCGCTTTGACGGAAAACGGATCGGCCCGATGCAGCAGAATGTCGGCCTGAGCCGTAATCGTGAGAGCCGCGCTCGTCAGAAGTGCCGACAGAATGGGAATGGTGCGATACATGGCGTTCGTGCTGTTCATCGGACTCCTTCGGAGCGGCCCGTTCGGGCGCTGAGACGGGGGAGACATAGCTGCCCCGATTCCATTCTCTTCGTGGGGGAAGTTGCGGCTGCTTAAAACGTTACCGCGATATGCGGAAAGCGTCAACCCGACCCGCCACGCGCCTTTCATGCGATCCAGCGGCGCGTGCTTACGATCGTCTCCAGATCGGCCTTCGTGCGGATCGCGTCCCGGATCGCGGGAATGACGCCGCCGATTTTCTCCTTCGGGACCGCGAAGTCGGCGCCCCCTTCGACCATGCGTTCGCTCGCGGAGTCGAGGCTCGAATGCGCGATCAGGACCGGGTGCGGGGCTTCGTTCGCGCGGCTCCGGCAGAAGGCGACCACTTCGAGCCCCGTGCGCCCGTCGAGAAAGAAGTCGATGAACAGAATGTCGGGCGTTTCGGTGCGGAGCGCGGCGAGAATCGAGTCGACCCCTGTAAACGTGCGAAGCGAGAGGCCCGCGATTCCCTTCGGGAAGCTCTTGCGCCAGTGCTCGCGGTTCGAAGCCTGGTCGTCGACGAACCAGACCTTCATTCGCTCTCGTCCATGGCCAGAAACGAGTACGATTCGAGGCCGTTCGTCGACATGCGTCCCAGAAAGGCGCGCCGTACGCCGGTTTCTTCCCAGTTCCATTTCGCGGTTTTGAGTCCCTTGCAGAGATACACGTTGCAGATGTTCGCGCGGTCCTCGCGCGGAAGCGTGCAACCCGCGGGCCCTTGAAACACGCAGGCGCCTTCGTATGACTCCGCGGGGAGCCGTTCGATATAGCGCGCCGCGATCGCGGCCGCCGTCAGGCCGGGCTCGCGACGGATGATCCGCCGGATCGTGTCCGTGCTGATGAAAGCCGTGTCGCCCCCTGCTTCGCAGCAGTAGCCCTCGCACGAGGCGCAGATCGCGCCGAGCCACTCGCCGAGCGCCGGCGCGTACCAGGAGCTTTCGGGTTCGGCTTCGTGAAACGAGGCTCCTTCGCTTTCGAGCGTGAGCGCCTCCGCGATCGTCTTTTCGAGATGCGCCCGAAAGAGCGCCGCGCGTTCTGCGGGAAGAGGCGCGATTTTGCGCTGCTGGGCCGGGATCGGAGTCGCGGGAAAGGTTTCGGGATCGGATACGCCGTCGGTCCCGGCCGCGCGGTCACGCACGGCTCCCCAGTCCTGCTCGGCCCGGCGTTTGATGCACGTTTCGCCGAAGCAGACGTCGCCGAAATGGGTCTCGAGCGCGTCGAGCGAGGCGCCGCAGTACGAGCATAGAACGGGAGATGACGCTTCCATGTCCGTCATCATACAGGAATCGAGTAGCGGGAGGATGAATGGCGGGAGGCGAATGGCGCGAGAACGAACGGCGCGAGAACGAACGGCGCGAGAACGAATGGCGCGCGCTTTCGATTCCCGCCCCCGGCGCTACCCCTCGGCACCGTAGCGGTAGCCGCGTTTCGCCTGCCGCTCGCGAAAGCGCGCCGGCGCGAGCTGCGCTTCGACCGCGCGCGTGGCGGGCGGCATCCCGCCCGTGATCTGCGCCGCGATCACGGCCGCCGCGAAATGGCTCGTCGTCATTCCCATCGAACCGTGCCCCGTCGAAGCGTAGATCATGCGCGCGGGGTCGCTGTTCGGGTCGAGCGGCCCCGCGATCGGGCAGCGGTCTGACGCCACCACGCGTACACCGCGCGCGCTCGTTATCCATTCGTACTCGGCGTCCGCAAGCTGCGCCAGATTCTCGCGTTTCGCGCGCCCCTCTTCCCAGTGGCGATACTCGTAGGTCGCACCGGCCGCCACGCCGTGTTCGCCGGGCGCGAGATAACCG
>JABDJQ010000061.1 GCA_013002425.1 Gemmatimonadota bacterium | reverse complement strand
CGCTCACGTTCACCGCGAACGCAACCGACCCCGACGGCGACAGTCTCGTGCTCTCGGCCGCGGGCCTCCCCGCGAACGCGGGCTTCGTCGACAGCACGAACGGCGCGGGCAATCTCCTGTTCACGCCCACGCTTACGCAGGGAGGCATCTACAGTATTACGGTTACGGCTTCCGACGGAGCGCTTGCAGACAGTCAGGTCGTATGGATCAGGGTCATGCCGGTCAACCAGGCCCCGGTCCTCGCCGCGATCGACTCGCAGTGGGTCGCGGAGGGCGACACCCTTTCGCTGAACGTCACGGCGACCGACTTCGATCCGGACAGTCTCGGACTTGGCGCTCTCGGTCTGCCCGCAAACGCGAGCTTCACCGACCTCAAGTTCGGGAACGGAAACTTCTTCTTCACGCCCGACTACGCGCAGGCGGGCACGTACGTTGTGACGATCACCGCCTCCGACGGGGCGCTTGCGGACAGCCAGGCCGTCGTCGTCACCGTGAGCGACGTGAACCGGCCGCCCGCTTTCGCCGCCATCGATTCGCAGTCGGTCGCCGAAGGGGATACGCTCGCGTTCGACGTGAGCGCGAGCGATGACGACGGCGACAGCCTCGTCCTTTCGGCCGAAGATCTTCCCGCCAACGCGACGTTCACGGACAGCGCGAACGGCGCGGGCCGCTTCATCTTCCTGCCCGGCTACGATCAGGCCGGCGCCTACGATGTTACGTTCGTCGTCTTTGACGGCGCGCTTTCCGACACGGTCGTCGTCGCGATCTCCGCAGGCGGCGTGAACCTCGCGCCCGCGATCGCGGCTCCCGAATCCCTCGAAGTGGACGAAGGGGCGAATCTCGCATTCACGGTGACGGCCGTGGACCCCGACGGCGACACGCTCGTGCTCGGCGCCGTGAATCTGCCCGCCGGCGCCGCTTTCACAGACAGTGGGAACGGTACGGGGGGCTTCACTTTCGCGCCGGACTACGAACAGGCAGGCGCCTATACGGTCGCGTTCTTCGCAAGCGACGGATTGCATGCCGATACGATTACCGTCACGATCACGGTGCATGACGTGAACCGCGCTCCTGCGATCGCCCTGCCCGATTCGCTCCATGTCGACGAAATGGATCTGCTTGCGTTCGTCGTCTCCGCGACGGACCCGGACGGCGACAGCCTGAGACTGATCGCTTTGAATCTGCCGGACGGCGCGACGTTCGTCGACAGTGGAAACGGCGCGGGCGCCTTCGCGTATACGCCCGGTTTCGACGAGGCCGGCGTCTCCGTCGTCGACTTCGTCGTGAGCGACGGATCTCTTGCTGACACGAGCGCCGTTACGATCACGATCGGAAACACGAACCGCGCCCCGTTCATCACCGTGCCGGGCGCGCAGGCGGTCGAAGAAGGCGACACGCTCTCCTTCGCAGTGAACGCCACCGATCCCGACGGGGACCCGCTCACCCTCGGCGCGCTGGAACTTCCTTCGGGCGCCGCGTTCGTGGACAGCGGAAACGGGTCGGGCCTCTTTACGTTCGCGCCGGATTTCGGCCAGTCGGGTTCCTACACGATCGACTTCACGGCAAGCGACGGTTCCGCGGTCGATACCGCCGCCGTATCGATCGCGGTCGGAGACGTCAATCGCGCGCCCGCAATCTCCACGCCCGATTCCCGGAGCGTGTCCGAAGCCGACTCCCTCGCCCTTCTCGTGACCGCCACGGACGCGGACGGGGACGAACTCGTACTTTCGGTCGAGGGGGTGCCCGCGAACGCGAGCTTCGAAGATCGCGGCGACGGCACGGGAGATTTCGTGTTCCGGCCCGACTATTCGCAGAGCGGTAATTACTCCGTCGTGTTCATCGTTACCGACGGTTCGTTGCACGACTCCGGTTACGTCACAATCACCGTGCTCCCCGTCAATCGCGCCCCGCAGATCAGCGCCGTCGTGACGCACTCGATCGAAGAGGGCGCATCGCTCTCGTTCGCCGTGAACGGTTCCGACCCCGACGACGATGCCGTTTCGCTCAGCATGGCCGATCCGCTTGCGAACGCGGCGTTCGTCGACAGCGGAAGCGGCGCGGGCGGCTTCACGTTCACGCCGGACTTCGGGCAGGCGGGGATCCACGAAGTCACTTTCCGCGTGACCGACGGGGCGCTCACGGAAAGCCTCACCGTCATGATCGAAGTGACGAACGGCAATCGACCGCCCGTGTTTGCGGGCATCGAAGACGCTTCGGTCATCGAAGGCGACACGCTCGCGCTCGACATCGAAGCGTCCGACCCGGACGGAGACGCCGTCACCCTTACCACGCTCACAGTGCCGTCCGGAGCGACATTCACCGATCTCGGCGCGGGACGCGGATACTTCGTCTATCGCCCGGACTACGAGCAGGCCGGTGAAGTGACCGTGTCGCTCGTCGCGAGCGACGGATCTCTTTCCGACACGCTGCACTTCGGTATTGTCGTCGGCGACGCGAACCGTCCCCCGCGCTTTGCAGAAAACGGCAATCCCGTCGATCCCGAAGTGCGGGAAGGCGCGACGCTGATGCTCGACCTCTTCGCAAGCGATCCGGACGGGAGCATTCCGGCGATCCATGCGATCACGCTCCCCGCGAACGCGACGTTCGTCGACGAGGGAGACGGCACGGGCGTCCTCGCCTTCACGCCGGACTACGATCAAGCGGGCGAACATGCCATGAGCTGGGTCGCGACGGACGGCGCGCTTACGGACTCGCTGACGCTTCTCGTAAAAGTGTTCGACTCGAACCGCGCTCCGGTCGTGGAGCCGGTCGACTCGCAGGTGGTGGTGGAAGGCGGGCGGCTCGAGTTGCGCGTCGAAGCGTACGATCCGGACGGCGGGCATCCTTCGATCACGGCCGGCGAGCTGATCGAGAACGCGGCATTCGTCGATTCGGGCAACGGCGCCGGGCTTCTGACATTCACGCCCGGTTATCTGCAGTCGGGCTCCTACGAAGTACTGCTGATCGCGTCGGATTCGGAATCCGAGGAGAGCCTCTTCGTCAAGATCGTCGTAACGGAGGCCGATCTCCCGCAGACGTTCCGGGTGATCGGAAGCCATCCGAATCCGTTCAACGCGACGACGAGCTTCTCGTTCGTACTGGGTGTTGCCGACGGAGGCGCGCCGATCGACGTCGCGCTCAAGGTCTACAATATCCGCGGCGCCGAAGTCGCCACTCTGGTCCGGGAATCCCTCCCCCCCGGACCGCACACATTCGTCTGGAACGGAGCAGACCGCACCGGGGAACCGGTCGTTTCGGGCATGTACATCTTCGTCCTGCAGGCGGCAGGCAAAACGGAGTCGAGGAAAGCGTTACTCGTCCGCTGAGCAGGCCCGCTGACTCACCTGGCCGGCAGCGCGCGCGAATGATGCTGCGGATGGCGTGTGGATGACGCGCGAATGATGCGCGGATGACAGGGCGCGTCACGAACGAATCCTGCGCTCCTCGATCTTGCGGTAAAGCGACGAAACCCCCACACCGAGCAGGCGCGCCGCCTCCTTCTTGTCGCCGCGCGCCAGGCCGAGCATCTTCCGGATGTGCTGACCTTCGAACAGCCGCACCGCCTCGCGCAGCGTCGTGATCTGCCCGTGCTCCTTCGTGAGCGCCGGCGGCAGGCACGCGTGTGAGATCACGTTGCTGTCGCACAGGATCATCGATCGCTCGATCACGTTCTCGAGCTCGCGAATACCACCCGGCCACAGATAGCTCATGAGGCTGTGCATCGTTTCCGGTTCGACGCCGGTGACTTTGCGACGAAGCTCGCGATTGTACTTCTCGATGAAATGATCGACGAGCAGGGGTATGTCTTCCGCGCGCTCGGCCAGCCCGGGGAGCTGTACTTCGACCACGTTCAGCCGATAATAGAGGTCGTCCCGAAACGCGCCGCGCTTCACTTCGCCCAGCAGATTCCGATTCGTCGACGCGATGATGCGCGTATTGACCGGAATGGCCTTGTTCTCGCCGACCGGAATGATTTCGTGCGACTCGATCGCCCGTAGAAGCTTCGCCTGCAGCGCGATCGGCATGTCGCCGATTTCGTCGAGCAGCAGCGTGCCCTCGCTGGCGTAGTTGAAGAACCCCTGCTTGTTTTCGACCGCCCCGGTGAACGCGCCTTTGCGGTGACCGAAGAGCTCGCTCTCCATCAGCGACTCGGCGATCGCGGCGCAGTTCACCGCGACAAACGGTTTCGCGCGGCGCCCCGAATTGTAGTGAATGGCGCGCGCAATCAGTTCCTTGCCGGTGCCGCTCGGCCCCGTGATCAGGACCGTGCTCTCCGTCCGCGCGACGCGCCGCACCATCTCCAGCACCTTCTTCATGGCGGCGCTTTCACCCACGATCTTGCGAAAGTCGTAGCGCTCCGCCATCTCCTGTTCGCGGAGCAGGCTCTCGTGCGCGAGCGCGCGATGTTCGAGCATGCGCTTCAACCGCGCGGCCACCGCCTGCAGGTCGAGCGGTTTGCGTACGTAATCGTCCGCTCCGCGCCGCATGACCTCGATCGCACTCTCGAGCGTGCCGTGTTCGGTCATGATCATGACGCCCGTGAGCGGCGATACTTTTCGGATGTGATCGAGCAGGTCGAGGCAGTCGCGCCCCGGCGGCATGAGGTCGGTGATCACGACATCGACGTGCGCCCGGTCGATCTCGGCGATCGCGCCGGCGACATCGGCCGCCGTCTTCACGCCGAAGCCTTCGCTTTCGAGCAGACCGGTGAGGTCCGCGAGCACTCCCGGGTCGGGATCGACGACAAGAATCGTGGCCATCTGAAAACTCCTTCTGGAATCCATGTTCTCACATTTGGGAACGGGTAGCCACCGAATTCCCAAAACTGGGAACCATCAGCCCGGGTGCATGACGCATGCCTGCCGTAAACGGTTGAATTTTAACGCAATACAACCATCACTGTAGTTTTCCAACATGGCACCGAATATGCCCTCTACATCAGCAGATGCGGAAAGTCTACAACGCCCGATGGAGGAAATCGCTGTGACAACGACACTCGACCGATACAGCCCGATCCTCGGCATCGGCGCCGTGGCGCGGGAACTCGGTGTGGCGGTCGGAACCGTCCGGCTCTACGAAAACCGAGGCCTCGTACTGGCCCACCGGACCGCGACACGGCAGCGGTTCTTTTCCATGCACGATCTGGAGCGCCTGCGATGCGTTCGAAAAATGATCACGGAACACGGTCTGAACATCAAAGGGATCAAGCAGATCATGGCGCTCATACCGTGCTGGGAGTATCGAGGCGGCCTGGACGACGACTGTCGCGGCTGCCCCGTCTATTCCGAGATGATCGGGCCGTGCTGGAGCGTCCGACGCGTCGGAGCGAAGTGCCGGAACGCCGACTGCAGGCAGTGCGACGTGTACAGAATGCGCGTCAGCTGCGACCACATGAAAGATGTCATTCACGGACCCCGGCGACGCGGAATGCTGAAAGCCGTCGACACGCCTGAAAGGAGCATATGATGAAGAACCTGCTGATCCTGGGAGCCGGAGCCGCAGGCACGATGATGGCCAACAAGCTGGCCTCTCGCTTGTCAGAGGACTGGCTCGTCACCGTCGTCGATCGCGACGACGTCCACGTCTACCAGCCAGGGCTGCTCTTCTTGCCCTTCGGCGCGTACGACGAGCAGGAGAT
>JABDJQ010000056.1 GCA_013002425.1 Gemmatimonadota bacterium | reverse complement strand
CCGCCGCGGGTTCATGATCGTGAGGCCGTAGCGGTGCAGCGACACCTCAGCGCGATCCTGCTACTGGGCCTCTGTCTGCTCGTGTTCAGGGCCGACCTCGCTTTCGGCGAAAGTTCGCCCCGGCTCGGCGCCGTGCGCGGCAAGCTTCAAGAGGAGAACGGTGATCCGATCGCGTATGCGGATGTCTTCGTGGTCGGAACCGGACGCGGCGCGATCACGGAACCGGACGGCTCATTCGAGATCACCGATCTCCCGGTCGGCAAGCAGACCCTTCGATTCAACAGGATAGGTTACGAGAGCGATACGCTTCGGATCCACGTCGTCGCGGATTCGTCACTTCCGGACGTGGTCTTCACGCTCCTCCCCTTCGACCAGAAAGCGTCAACCCGCATTCGGATCGGGGCCACGAATCGGATGGCGCGCAAGGGGCCGTTCTCTTCGTCCCGCGTCGGCGGCTGGACGATCAGGGAGCGTGCGGCAAAGACGCCGGCCGAAGCCTTGCGCGAAGAGCCCGGTGTTTTCGTGCAGAAGACGAATCACGGCGGCGGATCCGCGATCATGCGCGGTTTCGGTTCGAATCAGATTCTGCTCATGGTAGACGGCATTCGGCTGAACAATTCGACTTTTCGCCTCGGCAATCACCAGTACCTGACCACCATTGACCCGTTCTCGCTCCACTCGATCGAAGTCTATCGCGGACCGAACTCGGTCGCCTATGGAACCGACGCGCTTGGCGGCGTGATCGACGTCAAAACCTGGGAGACGCGTCAGGAACCGAACACGAAAGGATTTCATGCGGCAACCCAGGGCGCGCTCCGCTACGCGACGACCGACGGCGAGAAATCCGCGCATTTGCGGGGTTTGTTTCTCGACCCGAACTGGACCGGCACGATCGGGCTCTCGGCGCGCCGTTTCGGTGATCTGAAACGCGGCGCGAACAGCAACGACCGCGCGCTCGAGAACGCGACGAACGGCACCGAGCAGCTCCCGACCGCGTTCGACGCATGGGACATCGATGCGAAACTGCGATGGATCGCAGCACCGCGCGACCATGTAACGTTTGCGTACCAGCGCGGCAAACAGATCGAAGTGCCGCGATACGACAAGTACGAAAACGAAGGTTTCGATCGATGGGTCTTCGATCCGCAGGTGCGCGAACTTGCCTACGCGCGCTACCTGCGCGGGCGGTGGAACGGCGATCCCCTGTTCCAGCTCACTCTGTCGCGCAACCTGCAGGAAGAGGGGCGTGAAACACGTCCCGATCCGGCCGAAGAACTCACGGTCGAGCGGGATCGCGTGACGACCTGGGGCGCGAACGCCGAAGGCTACTGGACCCCGAATCGAGCAAACAGAGTCGTGTTCGGCGGCGACTTCTACACGGATGACGTCGAAAGCGCCCGCGAGCGGCACGCACCGGACGGCGGAATCACGCGCGACGCACAGGGGCGATTTCCCGACGGCGCCGGCTATCGGAGCGGTGGCGTGTTCGTGCTCGAGCAGTTCCGCCCGATGACAGGACGGGGCGGGGGGCGGGTCGAACTCGACGCCGGAGTTCGGTACAGCTGGTTCGACGCGGAGTTCACGCCGGGCGATTCGGCGCTCGTGCCGGAAGGCAGCGAAACCGTTTCCCAGACGTTCGACGCGCTGACCGGATCTCTCGGCGGCGCTTATCGCCTGGGAGACCCCGGCCGATTCCGAGTCTACGGAAACGTATCGCAGGCTTTTCGGGCACCGAACCTGAGCGATATCACGAAGCTCGGTGAATCGAAGGGGACGACTTACGAAGTTCCCAACTACGGACTCGACGCAGAGAAGCTCGTGAGCTACGAACTGGGGATTTCGTCTGAAGATCGTTATGGGAACTGGAGGACGGACTGGCAGCTTGCGGGCTTTTATTCACAAGTCGACAACCTTCTCGGAAGCGCCGACACTACTTTCGCGGGCGAACCCTTCATTATAGAAGGAGGCGATACGCTCGCAATCAAGACCAAGAAGAACATCGGCGAGGGTTTCATTCGCGGGGCGGAAATCTCGCTGCGAACGATGCGGAAACCATGGCTCGTGCAGGCCAACGCCACGATCACGCACGGAGAGAACACGACTCTCGACGAACCGATCGGCGGAATTCCTCCCGCGTTCGGCCTCGTTTCCGTCAGGCGATACGGCAGCGCGAAAGGGGACATACGGCTCTATGCGCGCTGGGCGCTCGAGCAGGACCGGCTTTCCGACGACGATCTCGACGATCCGCGCATCCCCGTCGGCGGCACCCCCGGCTGGATCACGTGGAATCTCGCCTGGTCGATCGGTCTCTACCGTCTTCCCGGGCACCCGATACTGAACGTCAACATCGAGAACATCCTCGACACGAACTATCGCGAGCACGGCTCCGGCGTCAACGGCCCGGGCCGCAACCTGGTGCTTTCCCTGCGGTGGAGAACAGGATCAGCCGTGAACAATTCCCTCGGTTTCTGACCGTTCTGCATCAATCTCCTCCCCCCATCAAGCAATCGCTCAATCCGGCCGATCTTTCCTAATGAAGACACCAATCCGTCCGTAATCGAACCCGAGGGAAAGAAACGATGTTTCGTCAACCGAACGACCACGACTCGCCGACCGAGACGAGCGCCGCGCCCGACGCGCTGGCAGCGTCCGTGAGCGAGGATCTTCGCTATCTGATGGCTTTCAACGACAA
>JABDJQ010000020.1 GCA_013002425.1 Gemmatimonadota bacterium | reverse complement strand
GAAGTATGTCGTGAAGGCCCAGAGGACCCAGCCGAGCAGGGCGCCGAAAGCGCCCATGAGCAAACCGAAGAAGCCCATGTGGAGCGAGGAGCCGATCCCCGCGGCGGCGCTCGAAAGCAGGACCACGATCATCGCTTGCGGTAGCGCTTCCTGGTCCGCTTCGACTTCCTCGTAGAGAGCGGGCTCGAGGCGAGCGGCTCTGATCATGCGATCGGCGATAGATGCCATGGGATCTCCTTTCAAAGAGAACCCAACACTATCGAAACAGTAGCGCGTGGTCAAATCGAAGTCAGGCTCGTGCGAAGACGCGCTCTCGGCCCTTCCCGCGAAAATGATTGGACCTCGGAACGGGGACAGGTATCATCGCCCTGTCCCACCCCGAAAATCGGCCGAAACAGGATTGGAATAGATGGCGAAAAAGAAGCTCAAGAAGAAGACCGGCGCCCGCGCAACCGGCAGGAAGGCCGCGGCGAAGAAGAAAGCGGCGACGAAGAAGAAGACGACGCGCACGAAGGCCGTGGCGAAGAAGAAAGCGGCGACGAAGAAGAAGACGGCGAAGAAAAAGACGACGCGCCGAAAGGCCTCCGCGAAAAAGACTTCGAAGAAGAAAGCCATGAAGCGCGCGCGCGCTCATTCGTCGCTCACGCCCGGCGTACTCAAGAAGAAGTTCCCCGCGGGCAGGTTCGACTTCGCCTCTACGAAAGAACTGACCCCCCTGAACGACATCATCGGCCAGGATCGGGCGCTGAAAGCGCTCCGCATGGGGGTCAGGCTGCACTCGTCCGGCTACAACATCTACGTCAGCGGCATGGCCGGGACGGGTAAACTCTCGACGGTCAATCGCCTTCTCGACCAGATCCGGCCCGACTGCCCGGCCCTTCGCGACTTCGTTTATGTCTACAACTTCGAGAAATCGAATGAGCCGATTCTGATCGAATTCCCCGCGGGGCAGGGCAAGGAATTCGCCAGCGAGATGGATCGCGTATTGCAGATGATCCGTGAGGAGCTTCCGAAGATTCTGCACGGCGAGGGAATCCTCGAGCAGAAAGAGCTGCTGGCGAAGCCGTTTCTCGATCAGCAGAAAGAACTGCTGACGAACTTCGAAAAGGATCTCAAGAGCGCGGGGTTCGAGCTGACCCAGGTACGGATCGGGAACATGGTGCGTCCCGAGATCGTAATTCCGATCGGCGAAGAGCAGTACCCGTTCGAGCAACTCGCGATGATGGTCGAGGTGGGCCAGATGGAACTGGCGGAAGGCATCGATCTCGAAGCGCTGCGCGAAGGATACGAGACGTTCCGCAAGCAGATGAAGAAGATCATGAAGGAGTCGCGGCGGCTGAGCGAGACGATGATGAAGCGTCTCGAGAATCTGGATCGCGAAATCGTGAACTTCCTGATCGGCGACACACTGGAAGAGCTGATCGAGAAGTACGAGTCGCATGAGAAGATCGTCACGTACCTGCAGGCGTACAAGGAGAACGTGCTCGAATACGTTCCCGAATTGAAAGCGCTCGCTGAAGAGATGGAGGGGGGCGAACTGCCCGCGCACGCCGACCCCATCATCCCGTACCATGCGAATCTCATTCTCGATAATTCGCGCACGAAGAAGTGTCCCGTCGTTCTCGAGTCGAATCCCACATACAACAGCGTTTTCGGCTCGATCGAGCGCCGCATTCTGCCGAACGGGCAGGCGATTACCGACTTCACGAAGATCACGGCCGGCTCGCTGCTGCAGGCCGACGGCGGGTATCTCGTGCTGAACGCGGCGGACGCGCTGTCCGAGCCCGGTTTCTGGAAGACGCTGAAACGCATTCTCGTGCACAAGCAGCTCGTGATCCAGGGAATCGAGGGCCTGATACAGCTTTCGACGGTGAATCTGAAGCCGGAACCGATTCATGTGAAGGTGACGATCATTCTGATCGGAAGCGCCGAGCTCTACTTCATGCTGAATCGCTTCGACGAGGACTTCCGCAAGATCTTCAAAGTGCGCGCCGACTTCGACAACAACATGCCGGTCGGAAAGCAGACGGTCGAGCACTACGGACGTTTCGTGGCGCAGATGTCGGAGCGTGAGAAGACGCTGCCCTTCGTCGCGCCGGCCGTGGCGAAGCTGCTCGAGTTCGGCGTGCGACTTGCCGGGCGGCAGGACAAGGTTTCGACGCGCTTCGGGGATATCGCCGATATCGTGCGCGAGTCGAGCTTCTGGGCCGAACACCACGAGCAGAAGAGCGTGGACGTGAAGGCGGTCGAGCACACGCTGAAGGAACGCGACGAACGGAGCAATCTGATCGAAGAGAAGGTGCGTGAGCGCCTGCGGACGGGGGTTGTCCTGCTCGAGGCCGAAGGGGGACGCGTAGGCCAGGTGAACGGCCTTGCCGTCCTCACATACGGCGAGCACAGGTTCGGGATCCCATCGCGAATCACGGCTTCCGTGGCGCGCGGCAAGGCGGGCATCATCAACATCGAACGCGAAGCCCATCTCTCCGGCAGCAGCCACGACAAGGGCATGCTCATTCTCTCCGGTTTCCTGCGGGAGCAGTTCACACAGGAGATCAACCTGTCGCTGACTGCCAGTATCTGTTTCGAGCAGTCGTACGGCGGTGTCGACGGCGACAGCGCGTCCTCGACGGAACTCTACGTGCTGCTTTCGGCCATCGGCGAGATTCCGCTGCGCCAGGAGATCGCGATCACCGGCTCCGTGAATCAGAAGGGCGACATTCAGGCGATCGGTGGCGTAAACGAGAAGATCGAGGGATTCTACAAGTTCTGCAAGGAGCGCGGACTGACCGGAAAGCAGGGCGTGATGATTCCGGCCGCGAACGTCGCGGATCTCATGTTGCACGATGAAGTGGTCGAAGCCGTGCGCAAGAAGAAGTTCCGCGTGTACGCGATCGAACGGATCGAGCAGGGGATCGAGATCCTGACCGGAGTGAGCGCCGGAACGCGCCGAAAGAACGGGCGCTTCCCGAAGAACACGGTGTTCGGAGCGGTCGAGGAACGGCTGCGCGTGCTCGACACGGAGCCGCCGCGCGTCATGAAGAAGGTCGTAAAGAAGAAAGCGCGGCGCAGGAAGAAGACCACGCGCCGCTAGCGGAAAACCGCGCGCCGCCGGCAGTCGGCCTCGCATATCGTCAACGAGAAGCGCGCCCCGTCGGGGGCGCGCTTTTTTCATGAGCCGGGTTCGGGCAGAGCCTCCGCTACTTACATCGTGACGGGATCCTGCCGGTCCGGATCGATCTTGTATTTGCGAATCGCCTGCGAAACGACCTTACGCTCGATCTTTCCGTCGCGCGCCAGAGCGGCCAGGGTCGCGACCACGATATGCTCGGCGTCGATTTCGAAGTGCCGGCGGAGGTTTTCCCTCGTGTCGCTGAGGCC
>JABDJQ010000793.1 GCA_013002425.1 Gemmatimonadota bacterium | reverse complement strand
GATCAAGAAAACGACACCCGCAGTGATCGAGCGTCTGCACGGGGAGAAAATGCGCGTGATCATGGTGACCGGCGACAACGAGACGACAGCAATGGCGGTCGCAGAGAAGCTCGCGATCGACGAGGTGCATGCAGGAGTTCTGCCCGACGGCAAGGCCGAGATCATAAGAGAACTGCAGGCGCGGGGGGCCGTCGTCGCGATGGCGGGCGACGGCATCAACGACGCGCCGGCGCTCGCGACCGCGGATGTCGGGATCGCGATGGGCACGGGCACCGATGTGGCGATCGAAAGCGCCGCCGTAACGCTTGTGAAAGGCGACCTGAACGGCATTCTGCGCGCGCGCCGCTTGAGCCGCATGACGATGGCGAACATCAAACAGAATCTGTTCTTCGCGTTCGCCTACAACGCGGTCGGCGTACCGGTCGCGGCAGGCGTGCTCTATCCGTTCTTCGGCGTGCTGCTGAGTCCCATGATCGCCGCCGCGGCGATGAGTCTCAGTTCCGTGTCGGTCATCGCGAATTCGCTGCGACTGCGAAGCGCCGGCCTCGACTAGCGGAGTTCACATCGGGTGGGGCGTGGCGGCGGCGTCAGGAATCGGGAAGCCGGGTAACCGCGTCCAGCCCGGCGCAGACGAACGTCCACTGCAGCCGCATCTGGTCGGCGATCGGCATCGGCCGGATACCGGATGCCTCGATTTCACGCAATGCTTCTTTGCGCGTGCGTTCTTCGCCGCTAAGGCGCAGCATCCAGAACGCAAGGCGCGCCCGGAACGCGTCGAGTGCGGGATCCGGCCAGGTCAGAATCTGCGGCACGTTTTCCGGCGGCAGCAGAAAGTTCGGCATTTCCGTCACGAGCGTCAGGGTGCCGGCAGGATCGATCGAGCCGACCGAGTCGCCCGTTCTGCCTGGTTCACGGTCTGCATCCGTCCCGCCCGGCAGCGCACGGATCGATTCCATCGAGCTCGGATGAAAGTGCGCGGCACCGTCCTCGTCCTTTGCCTTCAGAAAGTGCGCGCGCATCGCGCGGGAATCGGGGCGTGTCGAGAACCCCGGCGCCACGCGTCGAAACCCCTTCTCTCCGGCGCGGTCGATGTCGTGCAGGCGATACCCGAGCGCATGCACGGCGTCGGCGCACGCGCGATAGAGGAGCGTGAGCCTCCCCCTCCACGATTCTTCCACGAGAAACCACGGCCCGTAACCGATGCCGAGGCTGTGAAGGGACGCGTGCAGATCGAACGGGCGATCGAACGACTTCCAGAACGCGTGGATCGCCGCGTTCTCGGGACGTTTCGCACCGTGCTCCCCCTCGATCGGAAAGCCGAACTCGAGATCGTCGGCGGGAAGATCGCGCTGCACGTGTTCGAGATACGCGGGGAGGTCGTACGAGTCCCCGGCGCCCTCGAACCAGGCGCGGTTCCGCGCGGCGCCGTCGGGGTTCGCGTCCGGCACGATCGCCCACGTTACGCGCCTCAGCATGGGATCGTTCGCGGGGAGAGAGTCGAGATGAGAAACGAGGCGCGCCAGCAGCGCCGGACCGGTCGGTTCGTCCGCGTGGCACCCGGCCAGAAGGCTGACGAGGAGCGGTCCGCTGCCGAACGTGTGGGCGTAGAGAGGCCGATCCTCGCGCGAGCGTCCGATCTCCTTTCCCGCGGAACCGGCGTTCTCCGCATTGTCCGGTTCCGACGCGGCCTGCTTCAGAATCGTCGCGATCGCGTCTTCGAACATGCGTCAGCCGCCGAACTCGTCTTCGTAGTCCTGCATCGCGGCCCGAATGACGGTCTCCGCGTGAGCGCGCCCGTAGGCGGGACCGATGCTGACGCGCTGCTCCTCGCCCGGCACGAATTTGTAGGTCATGAAGTAGTGGCGCAGTCGTTCGATCATGACCGGCGGCACTTCCGCGATATCGCGCACGTTTCCCCAGACGTTGTCGTTCACGAGAATCGCGATGATCTTGTCGTCGGCCTCCCCCCCGTCGTTCATCGGAAGCCCGCCGACGACCTGGGCTTTCAGAATCACTTCGCTGCGCGCGATGGGGCGCTCCGAGAGTACGCAGATGTCGAGGGGATCTCCGTCGCCGCGTTCGGCCTCCGGCATCAGTTTCCCGACGCGTTCTCCGCAGTACGTCTTCGGCACGAACCCGTAGAGCGACGGATGCTGTGACGAGCTTCGCTGCGGGCGGTCTACACGCAGATAGCCTGTCTCCTTGTCGATTTCGTACTTCACGAGATCGAAGGGCGTGATTTCGATGTAGGCGTGGAGTACGGACGGAGGTTCCGGCCCCGTTTCGAGGCCGTGCCACGGGTGCGGGCGCCAGCGGTAGAAAGGTTTCGGGAAGTTCATGCGTTTCCTCTCGTCGGCGGTCGAATCGACACGCAGAAAGTACCATCCGCGCGGGCGCCGCGCAATGCGCGCTCGCGGCGCGAGTCGCGCTCGCCCGGCACACGGGCGCCGGAGGGGAACGAAGAAAGGCGGCCTCCGTTTCAGGAGACCGCCTTTGCCTGCTCTTGTATGGAGGGCAGGAGGAAAGAGAGCGAGGGCCCCGTCCGGTTTGGTTCGAGCGGGAATTTCAGCCGGAGTAACAGGGGCCCTCGACAATTCGGATTAGTTAGGAGAAACCTCCGCGACGGTCCACGGGAATACCTCCGTCTGCACGATCAGCAGACGAAACGCCTCGTCCATCGCACCGGGCGCCAGCGCACCGGCGGCCACGGCGTAGGCGCGCAGCCCGCTCACCGTGGTCACGTCGAACGTGGCGACGGCTGCGTCGCTTCCGGCCGCCGCTACACCGAGCGTCAGCGTGGCGGCGGGGACGGCCGTACCGGCGGACGACGATGCTTCCGTGAACGCGAGGTTCGAGAAGTCGTTCAGCGCGGTCACTTTGGAACCGTCGAACGTGCCCACATCGACCGGGGGCGCGTCACCCGACGCGTGCACCACGCGGACGAGCGGATCGTCGGTATCGAGATCGAACCCGTCACCGAACGGCAGAAGCGTGAAGTCGGCCTGACCGGCTTCCGCCGTCAGAAAACCGCCGGCCACCGCAAGATATCGCTCACCGGCCGCGAGTGTCGGCGTCGTAGCGGAGGCGGCCACCGGGCCGTCGTCGTTCGGTCGGAAGCTCAGCGTATACGACGCCGGCGGCACCTGGATCGGGCTCGTAAGTTCACCGAACGCTAGGTTGTCGTACAGTTCCGCGTCGCCGGCATAGATGTCGACCGGCGGCACGTCGGGCGAAGCGTGCAGCGCGAACACCACAGGATTCTGTTTCACGAAGCCGATGGTTCCGTTCGGGCCGACCGCGAGAAGCGAGAAGCCGTCTTCTTCCCGCGGATATTCACTCAGAAGCCCGGTCGCGATCAGGAAGAGTTCGCCCGGGATCGCCGAAGGCGTCGTGAATACGGTCACGCGTTCGAGCGGGCTTCCCGCCCAGATCGCCACCTGCAACGCCTGGTCGGAAGGAAGCGCGACTCCAGCCGCGCCCGACTCGGCGAAACGGGCGACATCCGTAAGCTCCGGCGCGCCGTCGTTACCGACGTCGATCGCGACCGACGGAGCGTCCGACCCGGCGTGCACGATGCGAACGGCCGAGTTTCCGACGCCCGGATCGGTGAAGTCTTCGGCGTAGACGAGAACGCGGAGCGCGTCTTCGGCGTTCTTATCAAGGCCTGAAAGCAGGCCGGCCGCTACTGCCGTGATGCGGGCGCCGGCCGGAACCACGAGGTCCCCCGTTTCGAGCACGGGCGTGGATTCGGGCGCTGCACCGGCAGCTCTCACCTCGATGTTATACGTACCTGCGTCGAGGCCGAGGTAAGCGCTCGTCTCACCGTAGGCGAGATTCGTGACGAGCGGCGTCGAAACACCCTCGGCGTAAACATCGACCGGCGGCGCGTCCGGCGAGGCGTGCACTACGCGCATCGTGGCCTCGTCGCCCGTATTATTGACGCCCGTCGGGTTGCCGTCGTCATCGTCGCCGCATCCGACCGCGAAGGCCGCCGCGATTACGATCATCATCGGAAAGCGTAATTTGCGAAGCATGGTCTGTTCCCTCCCTCTCGTGTTCTATCTGAGATCCTTGTCCTCCGCGCTGCGGAGGGCTATGAAAAATCTGTCGTACGAGAAGAAGATAGATAGCTGTCGTGTGTTTGTCAATTTATTTTCTATACAAAACCACAACAGGCTTACGAAAACGTCTTTTCGGGGGGCCACGGTCTCCCTGAAATCAGGGTGAAACGGGTCACAGGAGCGCTTAATACGTTTTAAACTATAGACTTAGTAGGTATTCAAACCCGGAAGAAGATCAGTCTTGTGCGGAGCCGAGTTCCTGAACAAGCGAACCGAGATCGAGGGTCATTCGAGCGCCTGTTTCGTCCGCCACGCGTTGATACATCGAGGCCGCGGAGCCGCCCAGCAGAATCGTGACGTCTTCGCCGAGGAGATCGCGGAGGCGGCGGATCTCGTGCACGACGCCGGGATCGCCGGCGGGAAAGACGAGACTGAGAGCCACGACCGACGCATCCCGCGACTTCACCGCCGCGGCGATCTCTTCCGCGGGGAGATCGGGGCCGAGGTAGAGCGCACGCCAGCCGGCTTCGATGATCGTGGCCATCGCGAGAAGCGCGCCGAGCTCGTGCTGCTGTCCGGCGGGCGCCGCGATGATCGCGAGGGGGGCGCCTTCCACGCTGCCGGTGCGTCCGGGGATCGCGGTAAGAAAAGCGCGAATGACCGCGGTAGCCATATGCTCATGCGCGATCCGAAGCGTTCCCTCCGCCCACTCCGAGCCGATGCGCCGGATCAGGGGCACCAGAAACGCCTCGCGCATCCGCGGCCGTGTAAGCTCGAGCGTGGTCCGCTCGAGCAGTCCGCGCAGCCCTTCCTGATCGAACGCGCGGATCAGCGCCAGGGCTTCCTCGATATGGTCCTCGTCCGATGAGGGCGCGGGGTCCTGCGGAAGTCCGGGACGCGCTGCGCGCGCATCCTCTTCCTTCAGCCCGATGAGTTCCTGCACGCTGAGCGAGGCGACATCCGAGATGCGCCTTCCTCCCTCTACCACGTCCGCCAGCAGTCGCAGGCGGCGTACGTCTTCGTCCGAATAGAGGCGTCTGCCGGTTTTCGTACGATGGGGTGTGACTACTTCGTAGCGGCGTTCCCAGGCGCGCAGAAGTTCCTGCGAGATACCGGTTCGCCGCGAAACGATGCGGATCGGGTGCCGGGCGGCGGGTTCTTTCGGCGTTGCGTTCATACTATTCAGTATCGAACCTTGTATAAGTATTGTCAATAATTCGTGCCGCGTATTCTCACTTTGTAGAGATTCATGTGTCCCGCTGCCGCCCCTTTATCGTGCGCGCCCTCCCTGTTAAGATCCGGCGCATCATGCGAATCGCCACATGGAACATCAACGGAATGCGCGCGCGACTCGATTTCGTGCTGCACTGGCTCGAAGCGCGCAAACCCGACCTCGTCGGGCTGCAGGAGATCAAGACCGACGACGGGCAGTTCCCGCGTCTCGAGATCGAAGCGGCCGGCTACCGGGTGGAGACGCACGGGCAGAAGGCGTGGAACGGCGTGGCCGTGCTCTCGCGAAACGGGATCGATGTCGAACAGCGCGGGCTGCCGGGCCAGGACGAATTCGGCGCGCGGCTCATCACGGCGCGCGTGAACGACATTCGGTTCACGACGGTCTACGTGCCGAACGGAAAGCGGATCGATCACGAAGACTTCCCGAAGAAGCTCGCGTGGCTGGACGATCTCGTGAAGCATCTCGGCGCGACACACCCGGCCGGCGAGCAAAACGTCGTTTGCGGCGACTTCAACCTGTGCCCCGCGGCGCTCGACACGCACGACGAGTCGCGCATGAAGGGAAAGATCTTTCACACCGACGAAGAACGCGCGCGATGGCGCGCGCTGCTCGACCTCGGATTCACCGATCTGTTTCGCTGGAAGCATCCCGATCTCGAAGCGTTTTCATGGTGGGACTATCGCGGAGGCGGCTTTCATCGCAATCTAGGTCTGCGCATCGACTTCATTCTCGGAAGCGCGTCGCTTCGTGAACGCGTTACGAATGTCGAAATCGACCGCGAGTACCGCAAGAAGAAAGAGGGCCTGGTCGCCTCGGACCACGCCCCCGTTCTGATCGACATCGAATAGAGATGTTCTTCTGACCTGCCCGTGAAACCACCGGAACCCGATGCCCCCGGCTCCCTGCCGGAATCCCCTTCAGCGCACGAGCATCATCTTGCGCACCGACGCCTCGCCGTTCACGTCCAGACGATAGAAGTAAACGCCCGACGCGACATCGCGCCCGCTTTCGTTCTTACCGCGCCAGCTCACGCTGTAGCGGCCGCCCGCCTGCTCGGAGCGCACGAGCGTGCGGACGAGCCGCCCGCCCAGATCGTAGATCGAAAGATCGACGCGCGCGGAGCGCGGCAGTGCGTATTCGATGCGCGTAACGGGATTGAACGGGTTCGGCGCGTTCGGCTCGAGGCGCACGAAGCGCGGCGGGGCGCCTCCCCCTTCGACTACGGTCGTGATACCGACTTCGTGGAGCGCGGCAATCTCGTTCTGCCCGAGCGCGCGGCCGTAGATCCGCACGTCGTCGATGCGGCCGTCCCAGTACGCGGGCTCCAGGTTGTTCGGCTTCGTACCGGCGTTGTTCGGGCGCATTCCGACCCCGAGCCCCTTGCGGTTCGTCTTGAGAGCGCCGTCGTACTGGGCGCAGGCGACTTCGACGCCGTTGCGATAGAGGCGCGCAAGCGAACCGTCCGTTACGAGGGCGACGTGCTGCCAGCTCGCGAGCGGGAAGCGATCGTCGTACCCTTCGCGCGCGGTTACGAAATCGCCGTCCGCTTCGCCGATCTTCATTTCCAGATCGCCCTGATTCTCGTGAAGGCCGATCTGGAACCCCCCGATCCCGCCGCCCCAGTTCTTCGCGATCGAAGCGTTCAGCGGGCGTGAATCCGCATACGCCCACGCCG
>JABDJQ010000789.1 GCA_013002425.1 Gemmatimonadota bacterium | reverse complement strand
GATTCGCGCCATGTGCGCGGAGCGTCCCCGAATACGATCAGCGATGCCGGCCGGTGCGGGAGCCACCGCGGCACGGTGCGGGCGTAATCGCGAAACGCGTCGGGGAAGCGTCTGCCGAGTTCGGCCTCCTCCGCGCGGACTACTGGCACATACTGAATCGGAAAGAGCAGCAGAGGCACGAGGGCGAAGAGCCAGTGTCCCGAGAAGACGGTGAAACCGGCCGTGAGGAGAAAGTTACCGACGTACAGCGGATTGCGAACCGCGCCGAACGGGCCTGTCGTCACGATTTCGCTCGGGGCCAGTTCTGTCGAGCGGGATGCTCCTCCGATAAAACGAAGGGCGGAAAGCCGTACGGCGGCGCCCGCGAGCCAGAACGGAACGGCGTAGACGGCCGTCATCATCGTGGGGCGCGCGAAAAGGAGCAGCAGGATCACGAGCGGAACAGGAGTCAGGCTCCGGTGCCGGAAGAGAAAGCGTCCCAGGCGCTCCGCGGCCGTGCCGCTTTCACGCGCGGTGCTCTCCGATCGCATCGTCCCCGCGCCGTCTCTCATCCGATCTCTTCTCGAAGCTCCATCTCGTCCAGAATGCGGAGCGCCACGGCCAGCGCCTCGCGTCCTTCCTCCCCCGGAACGACGCGCTTCTCTTCTCCACGCACGGCGGCAAGGAAGCGTCCGAGTTCGCGTTGCAGCGGCTCTTCCTGCGGGCGGGAGAGGTTCTGTCTTTCGACGAGCTTTCCGAACGCTTCCGCCGTCAGCTCTTCGGGCGCGGGAGAAGGCCCCGTTCTTCGATACGCCACGATCTCCTGCGTCTGCGAGTTGACGGAGACGTAACGGTCCGGTTCGAAGATGCGGATCTTGCGGGTCTTCGAGAGCGAGATCCGGCTTGCCGTGACATTCGCCACGCAGCCGTTCTCGAAACGGAGCCGCACGTTGGCGATGTCGATCGCGCGGCTCAGTACCGGCACGCCTACGCTCCGTACTTCCGCGAGCGGTGACTTGACGACGCGAAGCAGGACGTCGATGTCGTGGATCATGAGATCGAGTACGACGGATACGTCGAGGCCGCGCACCGAGAACGGCGAAAGCCGATGGACTTCGACGAAACGGGGATTGTTTGTCGTTTCGATCAGCGCCTCGATCGACGGATTGAAGCGTTCCAGATGACCGACGGCAAGCACGCGATCTGCCCGCCCGGCTGCGGCAATCATTTCGTCGGCCTCTTGCAGAGTGAATGCGATCGGCTTTTCGACCAGAACGTGATTCCCGGCGGCAAGAGCCTCCAGCGTTACGGAGTGGTGATGCGTAGTAGGAGCGGCGACGACGACTGCCTCGGTACGTTCGATAAGATCGGGGAGCGACGCGAACGCCCGGCAGCCGTGCTCCCCGGCGATCTCGCGGGCGCGGGCCTCGTCGGGGTCGTAAAGGCCGACGAGATCCGCATCAGCGAGACCGGCCAGAACGCGGGCGTGATTCCGCCCCCAGATGCCGACTCCAATGACGCCGAGGCGGGAGGGTTTCATGGGTTGAACCGAAGCTCCGGTTTAGATGATGCCCCGTTCCGAGGATTCGATGAACTGCACGAAGCGTTCGACCTCGGGGGTCATGGGGATCTCGGCGCGAATCGCCGCCATTGCCTGCGAGGTGTTCCGGTCGCTGCGAAACAGGATCTTGTAGGCCCTGATGAGGTGGCTCTTGACGTCGGATTCGAAACCGCGCCTCGTGAGGCCGACGACGTTGATGCCGCCGACACGGATCGGATTGCCGGCCGCGAGAACGAAGGGCGGTACGTCCTTCGCGACGCGCGATCCGCCGCCGATAAAGCTGTGCGCGCCGACCCGCACGAACTGATGGACCGGGGTCACGCCGCCGATCGTGGCGTAATCCTCGACCGATACATGCCCGGCCAGGTTCACGGCGTTCGCGATAATCGTGTGATTGCCGATCTCGCACTCGTGCGCCACATGCACATACGCCATCAGCAGATTGTGATCGCCGATCCGCGTGACGCCCTCGGGCGAGGTCGCGAGGTTGATCGTGACGAACTCGCGAATGACGTTGTGATCGCCGATCTCGACGTAGCTCCTGTCGCCCCGGTATTTCAGATCCTGCGGAGGCGCCCCGACGACCGCCGAGTGATACACGGTGCATCCGCGCCCGATCGTCGTCCATCCTTCGATGACGACGTTCGCGCCGATCACGCAGTCGTCTCCGATGACGACATTCTCCCGGATCCAGGAGTGCGGGCCGATCCGGACGTTCTTCCCGATCACGGCCCCTTCTTCGACGATTGCGGTGGGGTGAATCAGAGACTCCGCCAACTTGGGTTCGCTGCTCATGTTGCTTCTATCCTATCGGTCGACGATGGTTGACAAAAGGTCGGCTTCCGCTACGAGATCGTCACCCACGTAGGCTTCCCCCCGCATCTTGCAGATACGGGTCTTCAGCCGGATGAGCTTCAACTCGAAACGGAGCGTGTCGCCGGGCAGTACCGGCTTCCGGAATTTCGCGTTATCGATTCCCATGAAGTATACGAGTTTTTCCGCCGGATTGCCGCCCGAGTTCAAAAGCAGAATCCCCCCGGCCTGCGCCATCGCCTCGATGATGAGGACGGCCGGCATGATGGGGTGGCCCGGGAAGTGTCCGGTGAAGAACGGCTCGTTCATGGTCACGTTCTTGATACCCGTCACGTGCTTCGGTCCGAGGTCGATGATCCTGTCGACGAGAAGAAACGGGTATCGATGCGGAAGAATCTTCATGATTTCATGAATGTCGAATTGTGTCTGCATGGGGGTCTCGTGCCTCAGCTTCATTGTGGGACCGTACTTTGTTTCTGCGTAGCTGCGAAGGAGCCGCGCCAGTTTTACGTTCGTCGAGTGCCCGGATTTATGCGCAATGATGTGGCCCTTGATGGGAAGTCCGGTCAGGAAGAGATCGCCGATCAAATCCAGAATCTTGTGCCGCACGAACTCGTCGTCGAAACGAAGCGGTTCGTTGCTCTTCGTAAGTCCTTCGGTCACGACGATCGCGTTGTCGTAACTTCCTCCCTTGATGAGGCCCATCTCCTTCAGCGCCGCGACCTCGGATCCGAGTGCGAACGTGCGCGCCGGCGCGATCTGGTCGATGAAAGTATCCTCGTCCACATCGATCACCATGTGCTGCGTTCCGATCGCGGGATCGTCGTACTGCAACGTGTAGCTGATGCGGAAGCCGTCGTGCGGCAGCGCGATGAGTTCGATGCCGTTTTCCTGGAGCGAGATCGGTTTGCGGATCTCGAGGAAGAACCGCTTCTCGGATTGTTCGACCAGGCCGGCGGTGCGCAGAAGCTCGACATACGGAAGCGCGCTTCCATCCGGCTCCGCCGGTTCCTCCGCGTTCAGGTCGATGATCATGTTGTCGATACCGAGTCCGACCGCGGCCGCCAGCACGTGTTCGACAGTGCTCACGCGACTCTCGCCCGAACCGAGTATCGTGCGCCGGATGCTGCCGGCGAGGTCGGGCGCGTTCGCGATATCCGCGACGATCTCGACGTCGAGATCCGTGCGGTGAAACTTGATGCCCGTGTTCGCAGGCGCGGGGCGGAAACGCATATCCACCGGTACGCCGGTATGAAGTCCGACGCCGCTGAACGTGACTTCGCTCTCGATCGTTCTCTGATTTTCGCGCAAGTGGTGAAACCCTTATTGTATTATTGGGAGATCGATTCGGAGTCGAGCTGCTTTTCGAGCGCATCGACCCGTTTCGAGAGGCGTTTGATCGTCTTCGCGAGATCCGGAAGCTTCGCGATCGCAGCCCAGATACGTCTGCTGACGGAGTGCTCCCGCGCGGGAAATCCGCTCACCTGGGTGTTGGCCGGGACCGACTTGACGACCCCCGACTGCGCGGCAACCTGCACGTTGTCTCCGATCTTGATGTGGCCGACGAGTCCGGCCTGTCCGGCGAGAGTCACGTTGCTTCCGATCTCCGTGCTCCCGGAGATGCCGACCTGCGCCACGATGAGCGAGTTCTTCCCGATCACGACGTTGTGCGCGATCTGTACGAGATTGTCGATCTTCGTACCGCTTTGAATATGCGTGATCCCCGTTGTCGCGCGGTCGATCGAGACGTTCGATCCGATCTCGACGTCGTCGTCGATGACGACCCGCCCGATCTGCGGAATCTTCGTGTGCTTTCCGCCTGTCGTCGCGAAGCCGAAACCGTCCGAGCCTACGACCGTCCCGCTGTGAATGATCACGCGGTCGCCGATTGCCGAATCTTCACGAACCGTTACGTTCGGAAAGATCATGCAGTCGGCGCCGACCTGCGACCTAAATCCGATATAGCTTCCCGCGAGGATCCGCGTGCCCGCGCCGATCTTACAATGGTCTTCCACGACGGCATGCGGACCGATCGTGATCCGTTCGCCGAGTTCGACGCCTTCGCCGATCACGGCGGTCGGGTGCACTCCCCGCGGATCGTCGTGATCGCGGGGGGAGAAAATTTCAATGGCTCTCAGGAACGCGACGTATGGATTCTCGTTCACGACGACAACGGCTTTGTCGATGTCACCGAGGTCCCCGTTCTTCGCGAGGATCACGGCCGAGGCGCGGGTCGAAGCAAGAAAAGCCTCGTAACGATGGTCCGCAAGAAAGGTGATGTCGCCCTTCTGCGCCTCGCGAATTCCCGCCACTCCGGTGATTTCGATAGAACCGTCGCCGCGGAGTTCTCCTCCGACGCGCTCCACGATTTCAGATAGCTTCATGGCGGCATTGATCCTACTGACCGGTGATCGGGAACGTCAAGGCAATTATCCCGAGTTAAGGCCGTAACTTGTTATTTCTGCGTGAGTTGGCGCGGCATTTCCACGCCGTTCGCGTCTATTGAACGCCCTGATTGAGTTCCTCGATGATTCTGTCCGTCAGATCGATCCCCTCGGCCGCGTAAACGATCCCCCCCAGCGAGGCGTCGAAGACGATGGCATAGTCCTCTTCCACGCCGAGCCGCTGCAGAATGACGTTGATCAGTTCCACGATCGGCTGGACCAGTTCGGAGTTCTTCACCGCGAGCTTGCCCTGCGGGCCCCACACGGACTGTACGAAGGTCTCGTACTCCTGGCGTTTCGTCAGGATCTCCTGCTGTCGTTCTCTCTTGCGCGTTTCCGAGAGCATCAGGCTCTGGCGCTGGTACTCCCCTTCGAGCGAGTCGAGCTGCGTCTTGAGGCCCTGGGCCTGCAGTTCCCACTGCTCCACCTCGGAGTCGAAGGTTCGCTGCGCGTCTTCGGTCCCCTTGTACTCCGCGAAGATGCGCGCGGAGTCGATGTACCCGATCTTCGACTCAGCGAATGCGGCTCCGGTGGAGAGCAGAAGAGTCGCGAGGGCGATTCCTTTCATTCCCCATTTCATATAATACGCCTCCTATTGGCATGAGAATGCATTTCTCACGGGCATGCGTGCTGCGCTGCCGGGGAAACACGGGCTGATCCCGCCCGGTTCCCGGACAGACACTCCATTGTGGCAATGCGGGCAGGTAAGTTCAAGCGGCGTCGCTAGAAGAGCGAGCCGAGCTGGAAGTGGGGTTCCCAGCCTCCTCCTCCGTCCCTGTCGAGTCCGTAACCCATATCGAAGCCCATCTGACCCAGCATCGGGATCTGGAAACGGACGCCGAATCCGGCTCCGCGCTTCAGACCGTTCGGGCGAATCTCCTCGAAGCTGTTCCAGGTGTTCCCCGCGTCGAAGAAGAAAAGGCCGAAAATCGACGGATCCGCGATCGGAAATTTGTACTCGGCCGACAGAATCAGCATGCTGCGTCCCCCGAAGTCGAACGAGTTGCCGTCGGGCACGACCGCGCGGTCGTCGTATCCGCGGAGTCCCCAGACGCCGGTGCCGCCCAGACGATAGCGTTTGTAAAGCGGCACGGTCGACGGCTTGTCGAGTCCGTCCACGACGCCGATGCGCGCGCGCAGTCCCAGAAAGAACTTCCAGAACGACGGATAGTACCAGCGCGTTTCCACTTCGTACTGCTGATAATCGGTCGAGCCGGCGAGGATTCCGCCCGCCCATTCGCCCACGAGGATATTGACCGAGCCGCTCGTCGGGTGGAAGAGCCGGTCGGTGGAGTTTCTCGTGAACGAAAGCCGCGTCGACGATAGCGTGCGCGTGCCCGCGGCGTTCTGAACGGATTCGCTCGCGTCTTCGTCCGGGTCGATCGTGCGCTCTTCGATGCGGTACGCGGCGTCGACGCGCGAGTAGTCGAGCCACGGAAGCCGGCGGCCGAGACGCACGCCGCCCCCCTTGCGTTTCTCGACGTACGAGTCCCAGTTGCGGCGCACGGACGTGATGTCGAAGCCGGCCGAGGTCGGCGTATCGAAGAGCCACGGTTCGGTGTACGAGAGTTCGATCTGCTGGAAGTCGCCGAATTCCCAGGTGAGGTTTACGCGCTCGCCGCCGCCGAACAGGTTCCCCTGCGAAAGGCGCAGAAATCCGGTGGCCCCGTTCAGGGAGCTGAAGCCCGCCCCCATGCTCGCTTCGCCGGTCGTTCTCTCCACCACGTCGAACGTGATGTCGATCCGGTCGGTGCCGCGCACGGGCTGGTAATCGAAGCGGATGTCCTGGAAGAAGCCGAGCTGCATGAGTTCGCGCTGCGACCGGATGATGCGTGAGCGCTTGAAGAGATCGCCGGGCGCCACGACGAGTTCACGACGGATCGTGCGCTCCTTCGTCTTGTTGTTGCCCGCGATGTTGACACGGTCGATCCGTGCCGGGTCCCCCTCGGTAATATAGAAGGCGAGGTCGATCACCTGACCCTTGGGCGTTCGCTCCGGGATGATGTTCGTAAAGATGTATCCCTCTTCGGAGTAAACGCCGTAGAGCTCGCCGATCGAAAACTCGTACTTCTCCTGATCGAACACGTCGCCGGGACGCAGTCTCATCGTGCGTCGGAGCACGTCGGTTTCGAACTGCTCGTTCCCCTCGAACTTGACGCCGCCCATGCGGTACTGGTCGCCCTCGGTCACGTAGACACTGACGGTCAGATCTTTGCCGTTCTTCGCCGCCACGACCGATGTCGAATCGACGCGCGCGTCCAGGTATCCGTTCTTCGCGTACAGGCGTTCGATCCGCGTCTTGTCCTCTTCGAATTCCTCTTCCTTGAAGTCGCCGCTTCGATACCAGTTGTCGGGCTTCGTCTTCATCTCGCCGCGCACTTCGCCTTCGCCGAGTTTGTCGGCGCCGCGCACGACGACTCTCTTCACCTTTACCTTGTTGCCTTCGTCGATCAGGTAAACGACGGACTGACGACCGGCGGTGTCGGGCTCGGTGAGTTCCCATTCGATCGTGGCGCTCCGGTATCCCTTCTCCTTGTAGAGATTCTGAATACGCACCTTCTCGCGAAAAAGCGACCGTTCCGAAAGAACGAGCCCGCGTCGCAGGATCGTCTCTTCTTTGAGATCGTCTTTCTTGAGCTTGTCGTTGCCCTGGTAGGAGAAGTCGCCGAGGACCGGGCGTTCATCGATCTCGATCGTGAGAGCGAAGTCGCCCCCGTCGAGCGCGCGGCGTTCGATCGCGACCGTCCGGAACTGGCGCGTGGCGTAGAGGTTGCGGATGCCTTCGGCGATTTCGTCGGCCGAGTACCGGTCACCCGGCTGGATGCCGAACGTCTTTACGATCGACGCGGCTTTGATCCGCGTTGCGCCCCTGACGTCAATCGACTGTACGGTCTGCGCGCCCGCGAACGCCGGCGCGAGCAGATGCATGACAAAGAGAAGGGGGAGAAGAAAGGACTTCCCCCCCGCAATGATCTTGAGAATTACGTCCCCACAAATTCTCATACGTTCGTATGTAGTGCGAGAAGCTCCCTTTTACGAGTCTTCTTCGTCCGTTGCCGGTGCGGCGACCGCCTTCTTCGCAGGTTTGGCCGCCTTCTGCTTCTTGAACGTGAGCACGTCGCCCTTGCGGCCGATGATGATCTTCTGGCCCGGCTTGATATTGCCGCCGAGGATCTCCTCGGAGAGCGGATCTTCCACGAGCTGACGGATCGTCTTCCGAAGAGGGCGCGCCCCGTACGCCGGGTCGTACCCTCTCTCGACGATCAGTTCCTTCGCCTCGTCGGAAAGCGAGACCGTAAAGTCGTGCTCGACGAGCCGCTCCTCGACTTCCTTGAAGAGGATGTTCACGATCTGCTCGAGATCTTCCCGTACCAGCGAACGGAAGATAATGGTTTCGTCCACGCGGTTCAAGAACTCAGGATTGAACGTCTTTTTCAGCTCCTCCATGAACTTGCCGCTCTGAAGCCCCTGCTTGACGTCTTCGCCGGCCTTCTGGAAGCCGAGAGTGCCTCCCTGCTTGACCTGGCGCGCCCCGATGTTCGAGGTCATGATGATGACCGTGTTCCGGAAGTTGACGCGCCGGCCGAAGCTGTCCGTGAGCTGGCCGTCTTCGAGCACCTGCAGCAGCAGATTGAAGACGTCCGGATGCGCTTTCTCGATTTCGTCGAGCAGCACGATCGAGTACGGTTTTCTGCGGACTTTCTCCGTGAGCTGGCCGCCTTCTTCATATCCGACATATCCGGGAGGCGCCCCGACCAGACGGCTCACGGCAAACTTCTCCATATACTCGGACATGTCGATGCGGATCAGCGAGTCGCGGTCGTCGAACAGGAACTCGGACATGACGCGCGCGAGTTCCGTCTTGCCTACACCGGTCGGTCCCATGAAGATGAACGAACCGATCGGACGGTTCGGATTCTGCAGTCCGGCGCGGTTTCTGCGGATCGCTTTCGAAATCGCCGTGACCGCCTCCGCCTGACCGATGACTTTCTTCGCCAGTCCTTCTTCCATCTGGAGAAGTTTCTCGCTCTCCGTTCGTTCCAGCTTCTGGACCGGAATCCCCGTGATCGCGGAGATGACCTGTGCCACGTCTTCGACATCGACGACGGCGCGGTCCTCTTTCTTCTGCACGTCCCAGTCCTTCTGGAAATTGAGGAGCTGGTTTCGGAGGTCCTTTTCCTGGTCGCGAAGCGCCGCGGCTTTTTCGAATTCCTGCGAGCAGATCGCGGCTTCTTTCTCCTGCGTGACCTGATTCAGCTTGCGCTCGATGTCGTTCAGATCCTTCGGGATCTCGCTCACGCTGAGGCGCGCGCGGGAACCGGCTTCGTCGATGATATCGATCGCCTTGTCCGGCAGGAAACGGTCGTTGATGAACCGGTCCGACAGCTTGACCGCGGCCGTGATGGCGTCGTCCGTGATCTCCGCGCGATGGTGCGCTTCGTATTTATCGCGAAGCCCGCGAATGATCTGGATCGTCTCCTGCACGGTGGGCGGGTTGATCGTGATCGGCTGGAAGCGGCGCTCGAGGGCGCCGTCCTTTTCGATGTGCTTGCGGTATTCGTCGAGCGTCGTCGCGCCGATGCACTGCAGTTCGCCGCGCGCGAGAGCCGGCTTCAGCATGTTCGACGCGTCGATGGCGCCTTCCGCGCCGCCGGCGCCGACGATCGTGTGCAGTTCGTCGATGAAGATGATGACGTTGTCCGATTCGCGGATCTCGTTCATGACGGCTTTGAGCCGCTCTTCGAACTGGCCGCGATATTTCGTGCCGGCGACGATCGACGCGAGGTCGAGCGTCACGAGGCGTTTATTCATCAGAAGATGCGGGACGTGGTTCGACGCGATCCGCTCGGCGAGCCCTTCGGCGATGGCGGTCTTGCCGACGCCCGGTTCGCCGATCAGCGCCGGATTGTTCTTCTTGCGCCGGCAGAGAACCTGGATCACGCGTTCGATTTCGCTGTTGCGTCCGATAACGGGATCGAGCTTGCCTTCGCGCGCGAGTGTCGTGAGGTCGCGTCCGAACTGATCGAGCGCGGGCGTTTCGCTCTTCTGCGGCGCCTGCGCCTGCGTGTTGCCGACCGGATGGCCGCCGAGCAGCTTGAGCGTTTCCTCGCGCACTTTCTTCTTGTCCGCGCCGAGATCGATCAGCACGCGTGCGGCGACTCCCTCCCCTTCGCGAATGAGACCGAGGAGAAGATGTTCGGTGCCGACGTAGTTGTGGCTCAGCAGCCGCGCTTCTTCCACGGCGAGTTCGAGCACACGCTTGGCGCGCGGTGTGAACGGAATCTCGCCGATCGTGAGCGTTCCCCCGCTCCCCGATACCATGTTCTCGACCGCCTGTCGGATCTGGTCGAGATCGAGTCCGAGATTGTGGAGCACCGTGGCGGCGATCCCCTCTCCTTCGCGAACGATGCCGAGAAGCAGATGTTCCGTTCCGATGTAGTCGTGCTGCAGGCGGCCTGCTTCTTCACGCGCCAGGTACATGACCTTGCGGACGCGCTCTGTAAATCGATCGTGCATTCCGTTCGCCCCTCCGGCTTCTCAGAAAAGGTTGCCCATAATATACCCACTCCACACGGCAGGCACAAGTTTACGCCTCTGCGTCCGGTTCTTCGCCGAGCAGACTGCGAACGAATGCCGCGCGCCGGTAATCCCGTTCCGCCTGATCGAGCCGCGTCCCGTTCGCGCGCTGCAGATGCGCCGGGAGTGTCTCGATCATCAGACGGTTCAGCCGGTGCGTGTCGAGACGGTCCCGCAGGAAGCCGAGACCGAATCCGAATCGCAACGCCGAAGTCATGCTCACGACTTCCTGCGAAGAAATGACGCGGCCGTGGCGAAGAATCCCGTACGCCCGAAACACCTTGTCCTCGATCTGATGAGGAGCGCTCTTCAGCAGGACCTCCGAAGCGCTCTGTTCATGATCGATGACCTGGCGGGTCACGCGACCGAGACTCTCGATCACTTCGTTCTCGCTGAGCCCGAGAGTGGTCTGATTGGAAATCTGGAAGAAATTCCCCATGACTTCCGTGCCCTCTCCGAACATGCCGCGAACGGCCAGGCCGACCTGCGAGATGCCTCGCAGCACCTTGCCGATCTGCTTCGTGAGAACGAGGCCCGGCAGATGAATCAGAACCGACGCGCGAAGACCCGTGCCTGTATTTGTCGGACAGGCCGTCAGATAACCCCATTTCGGGCTGAACGCGAGGTCCAGATTTCCACCTAATTCCTCGTCCAATTTATCGACGAGATTCCAGGCATCCCTTAGTTGAAACCCGGACAGGAGGCCCTGGATCCGCAAATGATCCTCTTCGTTGATCATTACGCTCAAAGTCTCCCCTTTTCCCACCGCGACCGCGCGCGGTCCGCGGGCATTCGCGAGGTCGGGAGAGACCAGGTGGCGTTCGACGAGATACTGCCTGTCGAGGGTCGAGGTCCGGTCGAGCCTCAGGATGCGAGGGGTGGAGAGCGACCGGGAGGCCCGGGCGGCTTCTCTTACTTCCTCGAGGATTTCTCCGCGCTCCGGTTCTTCCGCGCGATGCGTGAACGGGTGCTCGGCCAGATTCCGGGCGAGTCGGATGCGCGTCGAGAGCACGGTGATGGACTCGGGGCCGTCACCCGACAACCAGTCCGGTTCGGGCCAGGGGGCTCTAGGTACCACGGGACTCCTCCAGGCGCCGGATCCGGTCCCGGATCGACGCCGCCTGCTCGAAGTCCTCGGCGTCGACACAGCGGTCGAGCTGGCGCCTGAGGTCCTCCAGACGGTCCTCAGGGGCTTTGAGTGACTTCTGCGGCTTCTGCTGCTCCCGGGGCTCACGAGGGGGCATTCGTTCCTGCCCCCGCAACCTTCGGGGTACTTTGCCCACATGGTTTTCGCTCCCGTGAATCCGCTTCAGCAGGGGCAGCAGCGGAGCGGCGAAAGCTTCATAGCATTCCCCGCATCCGAGCCGTCCCGTCTTCTTGAAT
The DNA here is from genome assembly GCA_013002425.1 of Gemmatimonadota bacterium. Lineage (GTDB taxonomy): Bacteria > Orphanbacterota > Orphanbacteria > Orphanbacterales > Orphanbacteraceae > JABDJQ01. Next base: position 234 of record JABDJQ010000789.1, on the reverse strand, counting down.
TCCGGGTACGTCAGCCCGCATCGCTCGCATGTGAGCGGCGCCGCTTCCGCCTCGGTTCCCGCGAACTTGTCTTCGGCCATGCCGGCCAGAAGATCGGGCAGGCTGAATTCCGGTTTCTTCTCCATCTTCGTGAATCCGCGCGCTTCGGCGCACTGTTCGCAAAGACGAAGGGTGCGCACTTCGTCGTCCTTCATTTCCGTGTAGTGAACGCGGGCTTCCCGCTCCGAGCAGATC
>JABDJQ010000776.1 GCA_013002425.1 Gemmatimonadota bacterium | reverse complement strand
AAGCTGATCAACGCCCGCGAGTCGCGCGAAGTGATCTTCGTGCGCGGCACGACCGAGGCCATCAACCTGGTCGCCGCGAGTTACGGAAAGAAAAACGTGGGGCCCGGCGACGAAGTCCTGATCACGCACATGGAACACCATTCGAACATCGTGCCGTGGCAGATGCTGTGCGAAGAGAAGGGCGCGAAGCTCGTCGTCGCTCCGATCGACGATCGCGGCGAACTCATGATGGACGAGTTCGAGAATCTCCTGACCGATCGCACGCGGATCGTGTCCGTCGTGCATCAGTCGAATTCTCTCGGCACGATCAATCCTGTGCGCGAAATCGTGAAGCTGGCGCACGGGCGCGGCGTCCCGGTTCTGCTCGACGGCGCGCAGACGGTGGCCCACAAGCCCGTCGACGTGCAGGAACTCGGGTGCGACTTCTACGCGCTCTCCGGTCACAAGATGTTCGGGCCGACCGGGATCGGTGCTCTCTACGGACGCGCGGAAATCCTCGAAGGGATGCCGCCGTGGCAGGGAGGCGGTGACATGATCCGGCGCGTTACTTTCGAGAAGACGACGTTCAACGATCTTCCGTACAAGTTCGAAGCGGGCACACCCGATATCGCCGCCGGCATCGGTCTCGGCGCGAGCATCGACTTTCTCGAGGGCCTCGACCTTGCCGGCGCCGCGGAGTACGAAGCGGAGCTGCTCCGCTACGCGGAAGAGAGCCTGAGCGAGTTTCCGGAAGTTCGCCTGATCGGAACGGCGCGAAAGAAATCGTCCGTCGTTTCGTTCGTCGTCGACGGCATGGGCGCGCTCGACGTCGGCACGTATCTCGATCAGCAGGGTGTCGCCGTGCGCACGGGGCATCATTGCACGCAGCCGGTCATGGACCGTTTCGGCGTCTCCGGAACCGTCCGCGCCTCGCTCGCCTGTTACAATAACCGCGACGACATCGACCGTCTGGTCGAAGGTGTTCGCAAAGTCATTCGGATCTTTCGAGGTTGAATATCATGTCGCAGGAAGCGATCAAGGAAAACGTGGTCGAGGTTCTGAGGACCGTTTACGATCCCGAGATTCCGGTCAACATTTATGACCTCGGTCTCATCTACGCGATCGACGTAGACGATGAGGCGCACGTTTCGATCGAGATGACGCTGACCTCTCCGAACTGCCCGGAGGCGCAGACTCTGCCGATCAAGGTGGAGCAGACGGCGCTGGCGGCGGAAGGGGTGAAAACGAGCCGGGTCACGATCGTCTGGGATCCGCCGTGGACGATGGACACGATGTCCGAGGCGGCGAAACTCGAACTCGGCCTTCTCTGATCGGCATTCCTTTTTCGCTCAAAACGGCCAGATGATCGGGATCATGATGGTCGAGATGATCCACACGATGATATTGAGCGGCGTTCCCACTTTCAGAAAATCCGCAAACCGATATTGCCCCGGCCCGTAGATGATCGTATTCGTCTGGTAGCCGACGGGTGTCATGAACGAAACGGACGCCGCGAAGGTAACGGCCATGAGAAGCGGGCGCGCCGAGATGCCGAGCGCCGCGGCCGTCGAGATCGCGACGGGCGCAAGCAGTGCCGCGGTCGCGCCGTTCGACATGACGGCCGTAAGCAGGGACGTCACGGCGAAGAACGCGGACACGATCGCGACCGGGCCCCAGTGCCCCACGCTCGACACGATTCCGGTCGAGAGGAGAGCCGCCGCCCCTGTCTTCTCGAGCGCGACCCCGAGCGAGAGCACGCCCGCGAGCAGAACGATCACCTGCCAGTCGATCGCGTCATACGCCTCTTCGGCTTCGATACACCGCGTAACGATCATGAGCACCGAGCCGATGATGGCCGTCGCGAGAATCGGGAGTACGCCGAACGCCGCGAATCCGACCACTGCGGCGACGATCACGAGGGCCGGGATCACCTTGCGCTTGCGGAACGTCGGCGTATCGACTTCGCTGACGAGAACGAAATCCGCGTGCGCCTTGAGCGCGGGCAGCCGGTTCCGACGAATTTCGAGCAGCAGCGCGTCGCCCGCCCGGAGCGTGGCGGTCCGCAGGTTCTCGTGCAGCAGTTCGTTCCGGTGCCGGATCGCAAGCGCTGTGGCGCCGAGAATGTTACGAAGCTGCACTTCCTCCACCGAGCGCCCGACGAACGTGGAGTTCGGCGCGATGACGGCTTCCACGAGCACCGTCTCTTCCGTCGTGAGGTCGCCCTCTTTGATCGCGATCTCCGTGCGAAGCTCCACACCTTCCTTTTCCTGCAGCTTGCGAATCTTCTCGACGTCGCCGCGCACGCGCAGCACGTCGTCGGCGCGAAGCACGAGATAGGGGGAGGGAAGCAGGATCTGGCGGCTCTTGCGCCGCACTTCGAGCACGTCGATATCCAGGTCGCGCACGATCGAGGAGTCCATGAGCGCGACGTCTACGGAAGGTCCGCCCGGCTGGAGTACCACTTCGGCCAGGTAGTGGTTCATGCCGAACGCCTCGACCAGGTCGCCCGCGGGGCGCCGCTCGGGAATCATGCGCACACCGATCGTGAGCATGTAGGCGGTGCCCGCCACGAACAGAATGAGCCCCAGAACCGAGAACTCGAACATGCGGAACGGTTCGATCCCCGACTGTTCCGCGATCGAACTCACGAGGATGTTGGTCGACGTTCCGATCAGCGTGCAGGTGCCGCCGAGCATGGAAGCGAAGGAGAGCGGCATCAGCAGCTTGGACGTGCTCATGCGCGTCTCTTTCGCGACCCCGAGCACGATCGGCAGAAAGATGGCTACCGCGGCCGTATTGTTGATGAACATGGAAATGACGCCGATCGATATCATGATCGATATGAGCGCGATCGGAAAGCTCTTGCGCGCCACGCGGCCGAGCAGTTCGCCCATGAAGTTGACGGCCCCCGTCTTGAAAAGGCCCGCGCTCAGCACGAACATGGCCGCGATCGTGACCGTCGCCGTGTTGCTGAACCCGCGCAGCGCTTCGTCCGCGGTCAGAATGCCGCTGCCGAGGAGCGCGACCACGATGAGAAGCGCCACGATGTCGACGCGCAGCTTCTCCGTGGCGAAGAGCACGATCGACGCCGAGAGAAGCGCCAGTACGAATAGCATGGAGGTGGTCATGGGGTCAGAGGATACCGAGATCGGGCTCTTACCGCCAAGGGGAATCCGGCGTGTTCTGGCTACTTGATGCGCAGGGGCCGCAAGCGTATGCTCCAGCGTTATGAATGGAATCATCGTCGGGGCGGGAGAGGTCGGTTTTCACATTGCGGACCGCCTCTCGCGCGAAGGCCACAATATCGTCGTGATCGAGCAGGACGCCGAAAGGGAACGCCTTCTGACCTCGAAGGTCAACGCGCTGGTCGTCCACGGCTCCGGCG
>JABDJQ010000755.1 GCA_013002425.1 Gemmatimonadota bacterium | reverse complement strand
CTCCTTGTGCTGGTGAGGCGGATAGAACGAGATCACGCGGTTCATGGTCTGCATGGCATCGATGGTGTGGAGAGTCGAAAACACGAGATGCCCCGTATTGGCCGCGGTCAGCGCGATCGTCATCGTTTCGATGTCCCGGATCTCCCCGATCAGAATCACGTTAGGATCCTGGCGCAGGATGTGCCGGAGCGCCTCGTGGTAGCTCGGCGTATCGTCGCCGACCTCGCGCTGGATCACGAACCCCTTCTTGTCCGTATGCAGATATTCGATCGGATCTTCGACCGTGATGACCTTGTAGTTTCTGTTTTCGTTGATGTGATTGATCATCGCCGCGAGCGTCGTCGACTTCCCGGAACCCACCGTTCCCGTCACGAGAACGAGTCCGCGCTTCTTGAGCGCGATCTCTTCGAGAACGGGCGGAAGATGCAGATCGGAAAGCTTCGGGATGATCATCGGGACGCAGCGGAAGGTCATCGCGAGCGTGCCTCGCTGCTGATGAATGTTGCCGCGGAAACGAGCGACGCCCGGCACCATGATCGCGAAGTCGACACCGTGTGACTTGTGAAGAGTCTCGAGTTGATCGGGCGAGAGCGCCTGCTTCGACAGGTCGATCAGCGTGTCGCCCGTAAGGCCTTCCATGTCGGCCCGGCGAAGTTCGCCGTCGATGCGGAACGTGGGGGGTGAATTGACTTTGAGATGAAGATCCGAAGCGCGGAGCTTCACCATTTCCTTCAAGAGCGCGTGCAGATTGATCAAGGAAGACCCCCGGGTTCCGCCCGGGAATGTCTTCCTCAGGCGGGTGTCAGTAGAAAGAGAGTCTGGCCGAACTCGACCGGCTCTCCGTTTTCAACGAGTACTTTGACGATCTTGCCGTCCGATTCGGCCCGAATCTCGTTCATGAGCTTCATCGCCTCGATGATGCAGACGACCTGCCCCTGCGTTACGGAGTCGCCCAGCTTGGCGAACGGATCCGCATCGGGCGCGGACGCGGCATAGAACGTACCGACCATCGGGGACTTCACGGGAACGAGATCGGTGATGTCCATCTCGTCCGCTTCCGTCTGGCCGGCAGCGACTTCCGCCGCCTCTATCGGAGTATCGGAAGGTGGCCCGGAAGGTAGAGCGGCGGGCGGGGTACCGGCTGCCAGCATGGGACTTGCTGTCGCTTTTTTGCTGATTCGCACCTTTTTGCCCCAGAAAGTATGCGAAATCTCGATCTCCTCGACTTCGCTTTCCTCGACCATGCGGATCAGATTGCGGATTTCGTCCTGTCGCATCGGTCCTCCTAGGAGACGCGTTCCACGTAACTGCACGATCTCGTGTCGACTTTGATAACGGTCCCTTCCTCGAGGAAGAGCGGTACTTGAACCACGGCTCCGGTTTCGAGCGTAGCGGGCTTCGTGCCGCCGGAAGCGGTATCGCCTTTGACGCCCGGGTCGGTCTGGACGACCTTGAGCTCGACGAAGTTCGGCATCTCGCACGTGATCGCCTTGCCCTCTTCGTTCATGAGAACGTCGATGTTCATTTCCTCTTTGAGCAGCGAAACCGCCGTGTCGCCGAGGAAGTCCTTGTGAAGCGCGATCTGCTCGAATGTTTCTTCATTCATGAAGTGATATTCGTCGCCGGCGTTATACAGATACTGCATCTTCGTTCGTTCCAGACGAACCTGGTCGAACTTCTCGCTTGCGCGGTACGTGCGATCGAGAACCGCTCCCGTTTCGGCGTTCTTCAGTTTGAGGCGGATGAACGCGCCTCCCTTGCCCGGCTTCACATGCTGATACTGCGTTACGTAGAACAGCTGATTCTCGAGCCGGAGCGCCATACCCGGTTTGACTTCGGTGGCTCCAATCATTCTTGACGACTCCTCTCGTGCCCGGCGGCCAGCGCACGAATCGCAAGCAGGTAGCTGTCTTTGCCGAAGCCGAGGATCTTTCCGACGACGATGTCTTCCAGAACCGACTTGTGCCTGAACGGCTCCCGCGCGTAAACGTTGGACAAATGTACTTCCACGACCGGACAGGGTAGCTGCGAGACGGCGTCCCGGATCGCGATGCTGGTGTGCGTCCAGGCGCCCGCGTTGATGACGACCCCGGCACACCGCGCGTCGATCGCGTGCAACCGGTCGATCATCTCCCCTTCCACATTGGTCTGGAAAGACTGCGCTCCGAATCCCAGTTCCTGTGCGAGGGACTCGATTTCCGCGTCGATTATAGCAAGGGTGTCTGTGCCGTACCACTTCGGATCCCTCTC
>JABDJQ010000752.1 GCA_013002425.1 Gemmatimonadota bacterium | reverse complement strand
AATTCAATCTCGACCCGCTCGTATTCGGCGGCGATTGCCTGACGCGCATGGAAACACAGCTGAACGCGCTGCTCGACAAGGTGCGGACGCATGCGGGTGAGCTCGGGACGCAGATCGTGCTTGCCGGTATTCTGCCGACGCTCCGCCAGTCGCATCTCGGCATCGAGAACATGACGCCGAATCCCCGATACTATGCGCTGAATGAAGCGCTCACGTCCCTGCGCGGTTCGGACTACGATTTACGCATCAAAGGCGCGGACGAAATCCTGGTTCGCCACGGCACCGTCATGTACGAAGCGTGCAATACGAGCTTTCAGGTTCATTTCCAGACGGGCCCGAACGAGTTTGCGAAGCTCTACAACGTGGCGCAGGCCGTGACGCCTCCGGTAATGGCGGCCGCCACGAACTCCCCGATCCTCTTCGGGCGCCGGCTCTGGCGCGAAACGAGAATCGCCCTCTTTCAGCAGGCCGTCGATACACGCAGCAGCGGCAGCCACGCGCAGGAGCGGGAAGCGCGCGTCACGTTCGGCCGGCGCTGGCTCGACGAGTCGGTGCTCGAAATCTTCCGTGAAGACATCGCGCGGTTCCGCGTGGTCCTGAGTTCGGAGCTTCCCGACGATCCGTTCGCGGATCTCGCCAAGGGCATTGCCCCGCAGCTTCGCGCGCTCCGGCTTCACAACGGAACCGTGAATCGCTGGAACCGACCGTGTTACGGCATTCTCGACGGCGTTCCGCATATCCGGATCGAGAATCGCGTTCTTCCGGCGGGGCCGAGCATCCTCGACGAAGTCGCGAACGCCGCGTTCTGGTTCGGCCTCATGTCCGGCGTTTCGGACGAATACGCCGATATTTCGAAGGTCCTCGATTTCGACGACGTGCGAAGCGATTTCACGGCAGCCGCCCGGCTCGGTCTCGACGCCCAGCTGTCGTGGGTCGAGAAGAAGTCGGTTCCCGCCGAAGAACTCATCTCCAAAGTGTTTCTGCCGCTCTCGCGCGAGGGCCTTACGTCCCGCGGGATCGATTCGAGTTCGATCGATCGCTATCTGGGCGTCATCGAAGAGCGTGTTCTTGCCAAGAAGACGGGGGCGCACTGGACCATGGGGTCGCTCGCCGCGCTCAAAGGATCGCTCGGCGACCGTCTCACGGCGATCACGGCATCGATGGTGCGGAATCAGAAAGAGGGAACGCCGGTCGCCCGGTGGAAACCGGCCTGTTTCGAAGACAGTGGCGCCTGGCGGCACAACTTCCTGCGCGTCGAGCAACTCATGCGAACCGATATATTCACGGTGAGCGAGGAAGAGATCGTGGACCTCGTCGCGAACCTGATGGACTGGGAGAAGATCCGTCACGTTCCGGTGGAAGACAATCAGAACCGGCTCGTGGGCCTCGTGTCTCATCGTTCTCTTCTGCGCTACCTGGCGAGCGACCGACGTTCGCGGGACGAGTCGGTGCCGGTTCGCGAAATCATGCAGAAGAACCCGATTACGACGAGCCCCGACGCGAGCACTCTCGAGGCGATGGAAGTCATGCGCCGCGCGCGGATCGGTTGTCTGCCGGTCGTGCGTGAAGGCCATCTCGTCGGCCTGCTGACGGAACGCGACTTCATGGAGATCGCGGGGCAGTTGATCGAAGAGAAGCTTCGGGAAAGCTCCGGATAGACGAACACATCATGGGCGAACGTATCATCGGCAGCTATTACACCGGAGTTCCCGGGCGCACGTTTCTGGGCGTGGGGGGGCTCCACGGCAACGAACCCGCGGGGGGGCTTGCGCTCGGCCGCGTGCTCGACACTCTCCGCGAACAGTCGATTCCCGTGCACGGCCGCATCGTGGCGCTTTCAGGACATCTGGAAGCGCAGGCGCGCAACGTTCGCTTCATCGATGAGGATCTGAATCGGTTGTGGACGCCCGAGCGCGTCGCGCGCATCGTCGCGGGCGAGATCCATACGACGGAAGAGCGGGAGGCGCGGGAGCTTCTGGCGGCGTTCGAAAACGTGTTCGACGAAGCCGAGGACGAAGTCATTTTCATGGACCTGCACACGACCTCCGCCGACGGCGAACCGTTCACGTTCGTGGGGGATACGCTTCGCAACCGGGAACTGGCGCGCGACTTCCCCGTGCCCGTGATCTTCGGGCTCGAGGAACAGCTCGACGGCGGACTCACCGAGTATCTCGGCAATCGCGGGTGCAGAACGATCGGATTCGAAGGCGGCCAGCATGACGATCCCGACGCGGTGGAATACAATGAAGCCGCGATCTGGATCGTGCTGACGTCCGCCGGCATCGTTCCGCGCAATCGCGTGCCGCGCTATCGGGAACTCGTGAAGAAACTGCGCGGCGCGACCGCCGGGAAGCCTCCGGTTCTCGAAGTTCGTTATCGGTACCCGATCGGCGTGCGCGAACAATTCGAAATGCTGCCCGGTTTCCGCAATTTCCAGCGCGTGAAACGAGATCAGCTGCTGGCGCGCGATCATGGAGCCGAAGTGCGCGCCGAAGAGACAGGCCGGATTCTGCTGCCGCTCTATCAGGCGCTCGGCACTGACGGCTTCTTCATCTCGCGCCCGTTCAACGCTTTCTGGCTCAGCGTTTCGGCGATGCTCCGCAAACTGCACCTCGACCGATGGATCGTTCGCTTTCCGGGGGTCGGGCCCGAGCCGGACGCGAACTACGTGCGCGTAGACCCGAGTGTCGCGCGCTGGTACGTGATTGAGATCTTTCACCTGCTCGGTTTCCGCAAGCATCGTCCGCGCGACGGCATTCTGATTCTGTCGCGCCGCAAATACGACCTGAAGGCGCCGTCGCGCGTCGAACCGCTCACCGGAGAAATTCACTGATGCGCACGTCCGACCACTCGCTGCCTGCCGATCCGGCAGAGGCGCTCGCGACTCTGCAGAAATTATCGGAGAACGGTCCCGTGCTCGTTTTCAAACGAAGCGGCCGGTGCGGAATCAGCCACTGGGCGGAATCGGAACTGGAGCAGTTCCTGCAGTCGTATCGGGGTTCGCTTCCGACCCTCGTTTTCATCGACGTGCTCGGAGAGCGCGCGCTCGCGCGAGGGCTCACCGCGGAGCTCGACATCACGCACCAGTCGCCCCAGGCGCTTCTGTTCGCGGACGGAGAATTGAAATGGGTGCAAAGCCACCACGGGCTCGATAGCGACGGATTCACGAAAGCGCTGGACGAGCTGGCGCGTTGACCTTCCACGGGAAGCGCTTCGCGATCCTCGCGCAACTCGCGATCCTCGCGCGTTTCGCGAGCCTCGCCCCGGTCCTGCTGCTCCTCCTCGATTGCGGTCGTGAAACGCGCGAGAGCGTTTTCGTCTTCGCGGCCGCTTCTCTGACCCGTCCTCTCCGCGATGTCGCCGCCCTTTACGAAGCACGCCGTCCGCACGAACGAGTCGATCTTCAGTTCGCGGGCTCTCATATTCTGGCCGCTCAGATTCGCGACGGCGCTCCGGCCGATCTGTACCTGGCCGCCGGCCGGGAAGCGGTGGCGGCGCTACCTGAAGGAGCGCGCGCTTCGGACGCGCTGTTGTTCGCGGAGTCACGGCTTGCGTGGGTATTTCGGAAGGGCCTGGAGACACCCGCCGGCGTGGACGACTGGCTGCGCGAAGAGGGCGGAACGCTCGTGATCGGCGTCGAGCACGTACCGGTCGGTCACTACGCGCGCGCATACCTTTCGCGCCTCATGCCGGAAGAAGTGTGGAGCCGCCGTGTGGTGAGTCACGAGGCGGACGAACGCGCCGTGTGGGGGAAAGTGATGCTCGGAGAGGCGGATGCGGGTATCGTGTACGCCACGTCGCGGGACGAAGGACACGAACTCACGATCGTTTCCGTTCCCGACTCTCTCGGCCCGCGCGTCGAGTACGTCGCCGTTCTGCTCGAGAACGGGCGGAACCGGGCGGGCGCGGCTCGATTCCTCGCATTTCTGACAGGAGAGGAGGGACGCGTGATCCTTGCGGAGAACGGTCTCGAACTCGGAGCGTTGCAT
>JABDJQ010000739.1 GCA_013002425.1 Gemmatimonadota bacterium | reverse complement strand
GGCCATGACTGGCGCTACGCGATCGACCCGGCGAAGATCGAGCGCGATCTCGGCTGGAAGCCGGCGGTTTCATTCGAAGCCGGAATCGACAGAACGGTCGCGTGGTATGAAAAGAACGCGGAGTGGTGGGAAGCGATCAGACGCCGCCCGTCGTGGGCGCAGTTCTTCTCGTCCTGGTACGACGACCGGCTCGCGAACGCCCGCCGCGGGAAAGACGCACCCGCGAAGGAATAGCGCGCTCGGCCGGTCCGGCAGTGCGCGGTCAGCCGGTCGTGCCGTGCGCGGTCAGCCCGTCGTGTAATCCGTCAGCACGGCCTCGAATGCCCCGAAGATGACTTTACTCTCCAGCTTCACCGGCATCCTTCTCTCGTCGGCCGTGATCCAGACGGAGAGCTTCCCCTTCTGATTGAAAACGCCGACGCTCTCAAGATGCGGTTCGATCTTGATGCACCGGAACTCGCCGGCCGGCGTCTTGATCTTTTCGACGCGATGAACGTCGACGTGGACCGGCCAGTTCTTCTTGCTCGAGTGATACGTGATCGGAATCCTGCCCCCGAGCGGCATGCGCAGCGTGCGCACGTAGTAGAAGACCGAGAGCACGTCGTGAATGCCGTCCGCGATCGGCACCTCGGTTCCATCGCCGTAGATGGCGAGGCGGCGCTCCCAGTCGAAGTCGACGGACTCGTCCTTGTCGTAGTTTCCTTCGCGCAGTTCCTTCTCGAAGCGGACCGATCGCATGCTTCCCGGCTCGACCCACGCGGACACGCGATCCCGCACTTTGAAGAAGCGGTCGAAGAACGAATTCGAAGCGGCGCGCGACTCGATCAGCCAGAGGCCGTCGCGGTCGGGACGGTATTCGATCGTCGCGGTGCCGGCCCTGATGATTCCGTACTGGATCTGAAACGTGAACTTCTCGCCCTTGTCGGACGGACCCGGACGGGCGCCCGCCGGCGAGGATATCGCAAGAAGAACGCAGATGATTCCGGCGGCTGCCGGAATGGCTCGGTTCCATTTCATTGATCGTTCTCCTTGTCGATCCGGCTCAGGATCCAGTCCACGGCCGTGTTGAGATTCTCACTGATACAGTCGGGCTCGGACTCCCAGAGTTCCCTGCGGTACGTCACTTCGCCGAGTCCGTAGCCGGTCAGCACGAGCACGCTTCGCATACCGGCGCGGCGGGCCAGTTCGATGTCGGACGGGCTGTCGCCCACCAGGAACGAGCGTGCGAGATCGATATCGTGCTCCCGCGCCGCGCGGTCTGCCATCCCCGTTTCGGGTTTGCGGCAATCGCACGCCGTCGGAGCATCGCCCGCGGTCGGATGATGCGGGCAGTAGTAGATCGCGTCGATCTTCGCGCCGCCGCCGGCCAGTTCCTCCTCGAGCCTCGCGTTCGTTTCATGCACGACGCTCTCGGGATAGAGGCCGCGCGCGACTCCGGACTGGTTCGTTACGACGATCACGGGAATGCCGCGGTCGTTCAGCTTTCGGATCGCCTCCGCCGTGAACGGATAGACGTGAAGACGCGAGACATGGTTCGGATAGCCGACCTGTCGATTCACGGTTCCGTCACGATCGAGAAATACGGCTCGCTGCCCCACGGGTTCCTCCTGAACGGTGCATACTAGCGGATCTCAGAGTGCCGGGCCACCCGCCGTTTCGCGAACCGCCGCCAGCACTTCTTCCACGGAGATGTCCTCCATGCAGCGGTGGCTTCGATCCGGAAGTGGGCAGGTGTCGCTCCCGTGAAGAGAGCAGGGTCGGCAGGCGAGATCCTTTTCGATCCGTGTGCTTCTTGTACCCGCGGGGGCGAATCCGAGTTCCTTCGTAGTTGGGCCGAAGAGTGCAATTACCGGTGTGCCAACGGCTTCCGCGAAATGCAGAATGCCGGAATCGTTCGAAATCACGAGTGCGGCGTCGCGAAGGTGCGCCGCCAGTCCGGAAAACGGCGCGCCCACGAGCGCCTGCACGCGCTCCGTGCCGCCCGGGTCGATCCGGGCGATGAGGGCGTCTTCGCCGGGGCCGCCCGCAAGGACGAGGGAACGGTCGGGAAACTCTTCGAGTAGAATGTGAGCCAGTTTCGCAAACTTGCTGGCAGGCCACTGCTTGGTGGGTCGGCCGGCGCCGGGGGCGAGTACGATGGCCCCGGGCACGCCGCGCCCGGATACGGGCAGCAGGGCCGGCGGCGAGTACGCGGGGGTGACTCCCGCCTTCTCCAGCGGGGCGAGATAGCGCCGCCAGACCGGCTCCCCCTTCCCGCGGCCGCGCTTGAACCAGACGAGGATGCGGCGCCGGACGGTGTCTTTCGGATACGTCG
>JABDJQ010000731.1 GCA_013002425.1 Gemmatimonadota bacterium | reverse complement strand
TGATCCCCGAGTCGTCTTCGCCTTCGTAGCTCGATCGCACGTTCAGCGCCGACTTCTGCGACTGCCGAAAGATGCGCTGCGGCCCTTTGCCGATGCTGAAGTTGCTCACCTGGCCGAGCAGAACCGGCCGGCCGTTCCGGTACGTGATCGGAATTTGTTCCATGTTCTCGATGTTGCGGCGATCCGACGGTTCGAGCACGATGCCGAAGTCGACTTCGCGCGTTTCTCCCTGAAAATGGCCGAGTGAAACGCCGCGGAACGTGAGGTTCAGGATCTGCGCGAGCGTATTCGCTTGAATGTTGTAGCGTGAGGCCTGTTCCCGGTCGAGCGCCACGCGCACTTCGTCGGCCCCTTCCTGTACTTCGCTCCGCACGTCCTCCATGCCTTCGATCAGCGAGAATCGGCGCACGACCTCCCGCGAGATCTCCTCGATCGTCTCGGAGTCCTCGCCGAAGAGCGTGACCGAGATCGAGCGCGCGCCCCGCCCGCCGCCGCGGTCGTCGCCGAACCGGTACTCGGCGCCCGCGATCGGCGGCAGATTGTCGCGCAGATACTGCCGCAGCTCCTTGATGTCCTGATTGCCCCAGCTTTCGGGATCCGCGAAGAACAGGCCGAAAGCCGCGAAGTTGTCCGTGTAGAACGTGTAGACCGACTCGATCCCGAGCGAATCTTTCGCCGCCATCAGCGAACCTTCGATCTCGTCGACATACTCGACCACGCCGTAGATATTCGTGTTGTCGCTGAAGTCGAGCCGCACGTACAGGTTGTCCTGCTTGACGCCCTCTTCGTCCATGTCGCTCGACCCGAAGCCCGAGATCTTGATCGCGAGAACCGTAAGCAGAATCGTCGCGGGAACGAACAGAAGACCCGTGCGCACGGGATGGTCGACGGCAGTCCAGCGCAGCACCTTGATGTAGCCGTTCCTGAACCGCTGCAGAAAGGCGTGTTCCTGTTTACTCGAAGTGACCTTCGTGCGCGCGCTGAGAAGCGGCACGAGCGTCAGGCAGACCGCGAGCGAAAGGACGAGCGTGACGCTGATCGTGACGCCCACTTCCGAGAGGAAGAAGGACATGCGGCTCCCGCCCGTCAGTATGATCGGCGCGAACACGATGACCGACGTGACGGTCGACGCGGTCACGGCCATCGCGACTTCCATCGCCCCGTGCCGCGCGGAGTCGACCGAACTCTCGCCCCGTTCGCGCCGGCGGAAGATCGATTCGAGCACCACGATCGCGTTGTCGACGAGCATTCCGACGGCGAGCATGAGCCCCATCATCGTCAGCATGTTGAGCGTGCGGTTGGTCAGGTAGATGAAGATGAGCGTGGCGATCACCGAAAACGGGATCGCGATCGCCACGATCAACGTCGCGGAGAGTCGGCGCAGGAACAGGAACAGAACGCCGACCGCGAAGATCGATCCCAGGAATCCCGACTTGAGAAGTTCGCGGAGCGAACTCGTGATCTGCTGCGCCTGGTCGAAGAAGAGCACGACGTCCACGCCCTCGAGCGCCGGGTCTCGTCCGATCTCTTCGAGCGCTTCGTGCACCTGGCGCGAAACGTCCACGATGTTCGCGCCCGACGCTTTGCGAATTTCGAACGCGACGGCTGGCTCCGTGTTCAGGCGGCGATAGTAGTCGGGCGCGGGCTCGCTGTAGACGACGTCCGCGACATCCGCGACCGTGATTCCCGCGTCGGTCACCTGCATGTTCCTGATGTCGTCGATCGAACGGAACTGGCCGAGCGTCCGCACGCTGATTCGCTGCCCGCCCATGTGCGCCTTTCCGAGCGACGCGTCCGTGTTGTTCGCGAGAAGCACCTGGAACAGCCTGTCGACATCGACCGAGTGCTCGAGGATCTTGTCCAGAATGAGATAGATCGTGATGCTCTTCGGGCCGACGCCGTCGACCATGACCTGCCCCACGCCCTCGATGCGCGAAAGCGGGTTGATCACACGCCGTTCGAGCAGGTCGTACTCCTCCGCGAGGTCGCGCCCGGTCGCGCTGATCCGGCCCACCATGATCGGAATGTCCGAGGAGTTGAACGTGAAGATGAAGTAGTCTTCGACATCGCTCGGAAGGAGCGGCCGCACCTGTTCCATCTTTTCCTGCACGTCCATCCGAACGACATCGATGCTCTGGTCGAGTTGAAACATCATCTGCACGAACGTGCCGGACGCGTCCGAGTACGACTCGAGATTCTGCAGGCCCCCGATCGTGGCCATCACCTCTTCGATGGGGCGCGCGATATCCTTCTCGACCTGGCTCGGGATGCCGTTTCGAACCGGGACGTGCACGCCGACGAACGGGAGGTCCATCTGCGGGAGGAAGTCGAGTTTGATGCGCGGCAGGCTCACGATCCCGAGCACGAGCACGGCAATCGTCACCATGAGCACGGTAACGGGGCGTCGCAGCGCGAACTCGGGTATGCGCATGGCGTTCTCCTACGGCTTCCGGTCGAGTGAAACGTAGACGACCGGAATCACGACGAGCGTCAGCAGCGTGGAAAGCATGAGGCCGCCGATCACGGCGATGGCCATGGGGGCGCGGATTTCGGCGCCTTCACCGAAGCCGATCGCCATCGGCAGGAGGCCGAGCACGGTGGTGAGCGTCGTCATCAGAATGGGGCGGAGGCGTGTCTGCGCTCCCTCGCGCACGGCGGCCAGCTTCGCGAGGCCCGCGCGCCGCCGCTGGTTGATGTAGTCGATCAATACGATGGCGTTGTTCACGACGATCCCCGTCAGCATCACCGCACCGATCAGCACGACGATGCTGACGTCGGTTCCCGTGACGAGCAGCGCGAAGATCACACCGATCATGCCGAGCGGCACCGAGAGCAGGATGACGAACGGGTGCAGGAACGACTCGAACTGGCTCGCCATCACGAGATAGACCATGAAGACGGCGAGCGACGTCGCGAGCAGCAGCGAGCGGAATGACGTAGCGACTTCACGGTTCTGCCCGCCGAGTTCGACCTCCATCGTACCGGGCGGCGGGTACGTTTCGATCAGCGCCTCCACGTCGCGCGTGGCGCTTCCCAGATCGCGGTCGGCGAGGTTCGCGCGGATCACGGCCGCCCGCTGCTGGCCGATGTGCGTGATCTGCGAAGGGCCGCGGCCGATCGTGATGTCCGCCACGGTGGAAAGCGGAATCGGAATGCCGTCAACCTGGCTGATCACCAGCTCGGAGACCTTGCTGACCTCGAGATCTTCCGCGTGCGCGCTCCGTACGAGAATGTCGATCTGACGGTCGCGCTCTTTGAGACGCGTGGCCACGTCGCCCCGGATCTTGTTTCGAAGCGTCTGCGAAACCGTGGCGAGGTCGAGATCGAGCGCCGCCATGCGATCGCGCCGGAACGCGATCTGCACTTCGGGCGATCCCTCCTCGAGCGTGCTGCGTACGTCACGAAATCCCCGCAGCTCGCCCATCGCGAGCGAAAGCTGCGAAGCATACGACTGAAGCGCAACGAGATCGTATCCGTACACGTGCACTTCGATCGGCGTTTGAAACGTGAAATAGCTAGGCCGCCGGAACGTGTAGTCGATATCGCCCGATTGCTGCAGCTTCTTTCGAATGCGCTCGATCACCCGTTCCGACTGCGTGGTGTTTCCGTTGTTCGCCACCGCGATATTGATCTGACCGATGTTCTCGCGGGGCTGGTTTTTTTATATTAATATTTAGGGCGATTCGACG
>JABDJQ010000727.1 GCA_013002425.1 Gemmatimonadota bacterium | reverse complement strand
GTACGGCCGCGCCGGCGATCACGATGGCGGCGAAGATGCGCTCCGCGTGCGTTTCCCTTCGCGCCCGTTCGGTCCCTGTCGCATCCCGCGTGTCCATCGTCAGAGCACCAGCATCGCGTCGCCGTAGCTGTAGAAGCGGTACTCGCGGGCGATGGCTTCCGTGTAGACGCGTTTCATGCGCTCCGTTCCGAAGAGTCCGCAGACGAGCAGGAAGAGCGACGAGTCGGGCAGGTGAAAGTTGGTGATCATGCCGCTCACGATCGCGGGCTCGAATCCGGGATAGATATACGCGTCGGTCCAGCCGTGCCCGGGAGCGATCGTGCCGCCCTGCGCCGCGCCCTCGAGCGTGCGCACGGTCGTCGTCCCGACGGCGAGCACGCGGCGTCCTGCAAGGCGCGCGGCGTTTACGGCGTCGGCCGTGCGCTTCGGGATCGAATACGCCTCGGCCTCGATCGTATGCTCTTCGATGTTCTCGGTGCGAATCGGGCGAAACGTACCCGGTCCGACATGCAGCGTGAGCGACTCGATCGCGACGCCGCGCGCGCGCAGATCGTCGAACACTTCATCCGTAAAATGCAATCCCGCGGTCGGCGCGGCGACGGAACCGCCGTGATCCGCATACACCGTCTGATAGCGGGCGACGTCCGTGTCATCCGCGTCCCTCTTGATATACGGAGGCAGCGGCATCCTGCCGTGCGCATGGAGAAGCGCGAGCACGTCCTCTCCCTCGTCGAACGCAAGCACCCACTCCCCTTCGCCGGCGGGCGCCACCGCGCGCGCCGTCACCGCGCCGTTCGCGAAGAGCACCGCGCGCCCCGGCCGCATTCTCTTCGACGGGCGAATCAGAACGATCCACGCGTTCCCCTCACGCCCGGGAGCGGGATCTTGCGAGGAGTCGCTCTCCGTTGCACTCCCGGCCTCCGCGGCTCCCGCCGGTTCCTCAGCCGGCGCCGGGCGCACGAAGAGGGCTTCGAGCCTGCCGCCCGTTTCGAGCGACGCCGCGAGGCGCGCGGGGAGCACGCGCGAATCATTGCGAACGAGAAGATCGCCGGGCTCGAGGAAGCGGGCCAGGTCGCGGAAACGCGCGTGTTCGATCGTCTCGCCGTCACTATCGCCTTCACCCTCGCGCCGGACGACGAGAAGGCGCGACGCATCACGCTCGTCCGCCGGACGCTGGGCGATGCGATCTTCGGGCAGTTCGAACTGGAATTCGGAAAGTCGCACGACGGACTAGAAGAGGCGTTCCTGCGGTCCTTCTCCCGCGCGGGAGGAAGGCGACGCGGGCGCGAGACCGAGATGGCGATACGCCTCGGACGTCGCGATGCGCCCCTTCGGCGTTCTCTGAATCATGCCTTCGCGGAGCAGGAACGGTTCGTGCACTTCTTCCACGGTATCCTTCTCCTCGCCGACGGAAATCGCGAGCGTGCTGAGTCCGACCGGGCCGCCGTCGAAGCGGTGCACGATCGCTTTCAGGATCTTGAGGTCCATGCCGTTCAGGCCGCGGTCGTCGACGTCGAGACGCCCGAGGGCATTGCGCGCGAGTTCCCCGTCGATCGCGCCGCTCCCTTCGACTTCCGCGAAGTCACGCAGTCGCCGGAGCAGGCGGTTCGCGACGCGGGGCGTGCCGCGCGACCGCCGCGCGATTTCGTGCGCGCCGTCGGCGTCGATCGTGGTATCGAGAATGCGGGCCGAGCGGATCACGATCTGCTCGAGTTCGCCGATTTCGTAGTAGTCCATCTGGCACTCGACGCCGAACCGGCTCCGCAGCGGGCGCGTGAGAAGACCCGAGCGCGTCGTCGCGCCGACCAGCGTGAACGGCTTCAGCGTGAGCTTCACCGAGCGCGCGTTCGGCCCCTTGTCGATCATGATGTCGAGTTCGAAATCTTCGAGCGCGGGATAGAGATACTCTTCGACGACGCGGGAGAGGCGATGGATTTCGTCGACGAACAGAATGGCGCGGTCCGAGAGCGCGGTCACGAGGCCCGCGAGTTCCGCCGGACGCTCGAGCACGGGCCCCGCGCTTCCGCGAATCTCGACGTTCAGTTCGTTCGCGAGAATGCGGGCGAGCGTCGTCTTGCCGAGGCCGGGCGGCCCCGAAAGCAGCACGTGGTCGAGCGCTTCGCCCCTGCGCTTCGCCGCTTCGATGAAGATCGCGAGGTTATCCTTGATCTTCGCCTGCCCGATGAACTCTTCGAGGTGCTGCGGTCGCAGCGTCTCTTCGAAAGACTCCTCGTCTTCGAAAGGCGCGCCGTCGATCAGCTCGGAGCCCGTTGTTTCGTCTTCGAATTCCCAGTCAGACACCGCGAAGCGCCTCCCGCACGATCATTTCCACCGTGACTGCATCCTTGTCGTCTCCGTGCGATTCGAGAGCGCGCTCGACGGCCTTGACCGCCTGGTCGCTCTTCACGCCGAGCGTTTCGAGCGCGAGCAGCGCTTCTTCGACGACCGGCCCGGCCGGCGTACCCGCCGCGACCGGAAGCGGTCCTGCTCCATCCTCTTCGAATTTGCTCTTCAGTTCAACGATGAGGCGCTCGGCGCTCTTCTTTCCGATGCCGGGCACGCGGGAAAGACGCGCCGCGTTCCCCGAAACGACGGCGTCGCGGAACTCGTCGGGACGCACACCCGATAGAATGGCGAGCGCGAGCTTCGGCCCGATCTTGGGAACCGACACGAGCATCTTGAAGAGGCCCGCTTCGTGCGCGTCCGCGAAACCGAACAGCTGGATCGTGTCGTCGCGAAGGTAAGTGCGCGTCAAGAGCTTCGCGCGCTCCCCGAGGCCCGGCAGCTTCTCGTACGTCGAAAGCGAGATCGAAAGCTCGTACCCCACGCCGCGCACGTCGATCACGGCGCGCGCCGGTCCTTTCTCCGCGAGAACGCCGTGCAGATACGAGATCATCCTGCGAACCTCTCGAGGTTGCGATGGCACGCGCAAATGGCCACGGCGACCGCGTCCGACTCGTCGAGCGATTCCATCGGCTTCGCGGGGCGCAGAATCTGCTGCACCATGAACTGCACCTGTTCTTTCGAAGCGAGGCCGTTTCCGACGACAGCCGATTTGATCTCGTTCGGCGGATATTCCGCGACCGCCACGCCCGCGTTCGCGGCGGCCAGCAGCACGACGCCGCGCACGTGTCCGATGCGCGCGGCGGTGCGCGCGTTGACGCCCTGGTAAACATCCTCGACCGCGACGCAGTCGAACGATTCGCGCGCCAGCAGCGCGACCACGGCTTCATGAATGGTGTGGAGTTTCTGCGAAAAGGTAAGCGTGCGTTTCGGGCGGATGACGCCCGATTCCAGATACTTCATGCGGCCGGCGACCATGCGGAGCACGCCGTAGCCCGTGTTGGCGCTGCCGGGATCGATTCCGAGTACCAGCACATGTCCCCCCGTTCCCTTACCCTGATCCCGCGCGATGCCTTGAAAAAGCGGCGCCCCTGCGCCCCCCTACTCCGCTTCCGCCAGTTCCGCCATCAGATCGTCCGGCAGGTCGAAGTTCGCCGAAACCCGCGTGACGTCGTCGTTGTCTTCGATTAACTCGGCGAGCTTCAATACCTTGCCCGCGTTGTCGCGGTCGAGCTCGATCGTCGTCGTGGCGATGCGCACGATCTCCACGCGTTCCGGCGTCATCCCCGCCTCGGTCAGCGCGTCGGCGACCGTGTGGAGCAGGGTGTCCGGCGTCGTGATCGTCCAGACATCGTCATCGTCGCTGACATCCTCGGCGCCGGCCTCGAGCGCGACCATGAGGACATCGTCCTCTTCTCCGGCGCTCTTGTCCAGAACCATCATGCCCTTCCTCTCGAAGAGCCAGGCGACGGAGCCGACTTCGCCCATGCTGCCGCCGTGCTTCGTGAGGAGATGACGGATATCCGCCGTCGTGCGATTGCGGTTGTCCGTCGTCGTCTCGATCAGAAACGCGACGCCGCCCGGGCCGTAACCTTCGTAGGCGACTTCCTCGTACGTCACGCCCGGAAGTTCGCCCGTGCCTTTCTTGATCGCGCGCTCGATGTTGGCGGCCGGCATGTTGCCCGCGCGCGCCGCGGCCAGGGCCGTGCGAAGGCGCGGATTCGCTTCCGCGTCACCTCCGCCGTCTTTCGCCGCGATCGTGATCTCACGAATGAGCTTCGTAAAGAGCTTGCCGCGCTCGGCGTCGGCCTTCCCCTTCTTCCTCTTGATCGTGGACCACTTGGAATGACCCGACATCTAGTGCGCCTCTGCTTCCTTCTGCGCCGCGTGAGCCGCAACCACCTTGTCGGCGGTATCTTTCGGAACTTCCGCGTAATGATCGAACTCGCGCTCGTGAATCCCGCGCCCGTGCGTCAGCGACCGCAGATGCGTCGAGTATTTGTAGAGCTCCGCGAGCGGCACTTCGGCATTCACGATCTGATAGTGGCCCTGCGTGTCCATGCCCGAAATCTTCCCGCGGCGCGACGACAGATCGCCCATCACGTCGCCCATGCAGTCTTCCGGCACCGTGACCTTGACCGTCATGATGGGCTCGAGCAGCACCGGACTCGCTTCCATGAACACTTTGCGAAACGCCATCGATCCGGCGACCTTGAACGAGTTCTCGGAGGAGTCGACGTTGTGATACGAACCGTCGTACGCGACCACGCGCACATCGACGACCTGGCAGCCGGCGAGGATTCCGTCGGTCATGACGCCCACGACTCCCTTTTCGATCGCGGGCAGGAATTTGGTCGGCACCACACCGCCCACGATTTCGCTCACGAACTCGAAACCGGCCCCGCGTTCGAGCGGCTCGAGCCGGAGCCAGACATCGCCGTACTGGCCGCGCCCACCCGACTGCTTCTTGTATTTGCCCTGCCCTTCGGCCTTCTTCCGGATCGTCTCGCGATACGGTATCTTCGGCTCGATCAGCTCCACTTCCACGTTGAAGCGGTCCTTCAGCTTGCGGACGAGGATGTCGAGCTGCGTCTCGCCGAGGCCGTGGATCAGAGTCTGATGCGTCTCGCCGTTCACCTCGACATGAAACGTAGGATCTTCTTCATGTAAACGGGCTAACCCGTTGCCGATCTTGTCTTCCTCGCCCTGCGTCTTCGCGATCACGGCCGACCGGATCACCGATTTCGGGAACGGGATCGGGGGCGCCGCCAGGCCGCAATCCGTCAGCGTGTCGCCCGTATGCGTGTCCTTCAGCTTGACCGCCGCGCCGATATCCCCGGCCACGATCTTGTCCGCGTCGACCCGCTTGTGCCCCTGCACGAAGTAGAGCTGGCCGATCCGCTCCCCTTTTTCGCTCCGCGCGTTCTGGGGCTCGGTCCCGCTCGCCAGCTCGCCCGAGTAGACGCGAAAGAGCGTCATGTCACCCATGTGGGCTTCCGAGATCGTCTTGAATGCCTGGGCGACGAGTTTGCCCGAATCCGTATGGATCTCAGTCTCGCCGTCGGCCGCAATGTGCGGAGGCATATCGAGCGGCGAGGGGCCGGCGGCCGCGATCACGTCGAGCATCGTGCCGATGCCGACGTCCATCTTGCTCGCCGTCACGAACACCGGGTAGAACGTGCGCTTCACGATCCCGCGGCGCATTCCGAACAGGACTTCCTCTTCCGTCAGCTCGCCCTTGTCAAAGTACTTCTCGAGCAGCTTGTCGTCTGACTCTGCCGCCTGTTCGACGAGGCGCGTACGCGCGGCCTTGGCCGCGTCCATGTGCGAGTCGGGGATCGGGATCTCTTTCGCTCTGCCCGAGCCGTCCTTCGGATACTTCATCGCTCTCATGTGAAGCAGATCGATCACCGTGTCGAAATCGGTTCCCTCGTTCACGGGAATCGTAACGGCCACCGCCATCTTGCCGAGCGCCTTGCGAATGTTCGTGTACGTTTTTTCGAACGTCGAGAATTCCTTGTCGAGTTTGTTCACGCATATAATAGAAGGAAGATGGCGTCCGCGCGCGAATCCCCAGGCGCGGCTCGTACCGACTTCCACACCGTTCTGCGAGTCGACAAGCAGCAGCGCCATGTCCGCGACGTGAATCCCCGAAACGACATCACCGACGAAGTCGTCGTACCCAGGCGTGTCGATCACGTTGAATTTGTGATCGTCCCACTCGAAGGAACCGACCGTGAGACGGATGGAAAGCTTGCGTTTCTTCTCTTCGTCGTCGTAGTCGAAGAGTGAAGTTCCGTCGTCGACACTGCCGAGGCGATTGTTGACTTTGGACAGGAACAGGAAAGAATCCGCGATCGAGGTCTTTCCGGTGCCGCCGTGGCCGACGAGTACAAGGTTGCGGAGAGCTTCCGTCGTGTATTGCTTCAAGGCGCATCTCCTTTGATGGTTGGCATTTAAGAGAGACGATCAGCGTATCACGCGTCTGAAAAAAGTGTCAACCGAGCGCGGCGCGCTGCCGGCAGGCGTCTGGGGGTGTGCCCTGGCGGGTCCCTGTCGCGCCCGGCCACCCC
>JABDJQ010000726.1 GCA_013002425.1 Gemmatimonadota bacterium | reverse complement strand
GACGAGCACCACGTACTCGCCCCGCGGAGGACGTTCCTCGATTTCGATTCTCGCGGCCTTCACGCTCCCTCGCCAGAATTCCTCGTACATCTTCGTCAGTTCGCGCGCGAGTACGATCGCGCGGTCCCCCCATTCGTTTTCCAGCTCTTCGAGCATCTGAGCGAGACGATGGGGAGCTTCGTAAAACAGGACAGTGGCCGGCTCGTACCGGAGCGCTTCGAGCCTCGCCCGCCGCGCCCCCTTCTGCGTCGGCAGAAATCCTTCGAAGCGGAAACGTCCGGCGCTCAGCCCCGACGCGGCGATGGCCGTCAGAAAAGCGCTCGGCCCGGGTATCGGAACGATCGTGATCCCCGCGTCGATCGAGTCGCGCACGAGCCGTTCGCACGGGTCCGCGATCCCGGGATTCCCCGCATCGGAGACAACGGCAATGTCTTCCCCGTTTCGGAGCGACTCGATCAGCTTCGGGATCCGGCTCCGCTCGTTGTGAGCGTGAAAGGAGAGCAGCGGCGCTTCACTCCCGATATGCTGCAGAAGTTTCGCGGTGCGACGCGTATCTTCCGCGGCCACGCGATTCACCTCGCGCAGAATCCGCTTTGCGCGTTCCGAGAGGTCTTCGAGGTTGCCGATGGGCGTGCCTACGAGATAGAGAACGCCCCCGCTCACGCAAAGAGCTCGCGAATCACGGCCGCGGCCTGCTCGCAGTCGTCACGCGACACGTCGAGGTGCGTCACCATGCGAAGCCTGCGCGCTCCCATTCCGAGCAGACGCACGTCACGAGCGCCGAGCGCCGCTTCGATTTCGGAGTCGCTCGCTTTCATTCCGGCGACCTCGACGATGACGATATTCGTGTCGACGGCGCCGGGATCGATCGAAGCGCCCGGAACGTCCGCCCAGGCGCGCGCGAGAATCTGCGCGTGATCGTGATCGTCCTGCAGACGTTCCCTGTGATGCGCGAGGGCGTGAAGGCCGGCCGCGGCCAGGATCCCCACCTGCCGCATGCCGCCGCCGAGCCGTTTGCGCCACCGGCGGGCGCGGGCGATGAAGTCGCGGTCGCCGACGATCAACGAACCGGCAGGCGCGCCGAGTCCCTTCGAAAGACAGACGGACAGCGTGTCGACCGGACCGGCGATTTCACGAAGGGAAACGCCGGACGCGACGGCGGCGTTCCAGATCCGGGCGCCGTCCACATGCACGCGGAGGTCCCGCGCATGAGCCCCGCGCGCGATCTCGGCCCAGACGTCGGCCGGGTAGATCGTGCCTCCCGCCCGATTGTGCGTGTTCTCGAGACAGACGAGAACGGTCGGCGGATCATGAATGTCGTCGGGCCGGATGCGAGCTTCGATCTCATCCCAGCGCATGTGCCCCCTCGGGGCGTCGATCGTACGAAGCTGTACTCCCGAGAACGCCGCGGCGGACCCCGCTTCGTACTGGAAGATGTGGCACCCCTCCTCGCAGATCACTTCCGTCCCCGGACTCGTCTGCGCGAGGACGGCGGCCACGTTCGCCATCGTGCCGCTCGCCACGAACAGCGCGGCTTCTTTTCCGAACAGGCTCGCGACTTCGTCCTGCAGCGCATGCACCGTCGGATCCTCGTCGAATACGTCATCTCCCACTTCCGCGCGTGCCATCGCCTCGCGCATCGCGGCTGTCGGTTTCGTCAACGTGTCACTTCGAAAGTCCATTCCCATGATCGCTCAGCTCTCTCCCTTCGACTCTTCGAGACTTCGTTCCATCTGCGGCCCGGCGACCCGCTCGTTTCCGTTTCGCCGCGTCCACCCGGTTCTGTCGAAATACTCGAGCACGGGAACCGAGTATTTGCGCGACAGCCCGGTCGCATCGCGAAACGCGCCGATATCCATTCCGCCCTCGCCGCCGACGATCCCGCTCACGATCGCGCGCAGTTCCGCCAGTTCCGAAGGGCGGTATACGAGTTCGGGCGTGACCTTGACGATGCGCCCCAGGCGGGCGAAGAGTTCGAGCGCCTGCGATCGCTCCCTGCCCGTCAGTTCGAGTGCGGCGCCGATTTCGTCCAGCGACGGCGCCAGAAACCGCCGTTCCGCCAGCAGTTCGTCAAGCGCTTTCGCCCTGCGCTCCATTCCGGGCGAAAGTCCCGCGCGTTCCGTCAGGATCCGATCTTCGTGAACCGAGCAGATCTCCTCGTCGACGAGTTCCTGAAGAAGGCGGTTGAAAAGCGGCAGATCGACGACCTTCGAAAGGCTCTTGCGCAGCTCTTCGCGCGGGATCCCGCTCTCGCGATCCCCCTTCTTCTTCGCGTCTTCCAGAAAAGAACGCAGTTCCCCGCGAATCGCGTCCGCCGTCTCCGTCGCGATCCAGGCGGCGCCGAGCGACAGCGCTTCGCCGCGCTGCTCCATCGCCTTCAGTTCGAGGCGCACGACCGGTTCGGACTCCTGGAGCCGGTCGGCGATCGACGCCGCGGTCTGCGAGGATTCGTACGACTGCGTGAGAACGGCCGCGATCTGGTCCGCCCGGTTGCCCGACTCCATCATCGTGAGAAACGCAGCGGTGTTTTCGCGGCCGGACTTCCGCTTCGGGGGGTTCGCATCGAGCACGACGCCGCCCGCGATCGTGCGCGCCGGCGAATACGAGCGTATGATCAGGCGGTCCTGGTTCGCGGCAACGACCGGGCGCTCGAGGCGGACCTGCACGAGGCCCTCGCCGCCCGGCGCAATCGTTTCCGTTTCGAGCGGCACGACCCGCCCGAGCAGTTCGGCCGCCCCGATGTGAAAACGGATGCGCTGGCGCGGGCGCAGTTCGGCCGCGGTGGCGCTCATACGGATTCTGGCGTCGATCATGTGCGTCGGCGCCAGCACGCGCGGCGTAACGAGAACGTCGCCTCGCTCCACCTCGTCCCTGTCGACTCCGTGGAGCGCGAGCGCGGTTCGCTGCGACGAAGCCGCGGACTCCACCTCTTCGTGGAACACCTCGACTTTGCGTACCCGCACGTCTCTTCCGGACGGCAGCAGCGAGAGGCGGTCCCCGACCGAGACGCTCCCCGACCAGACGGTCCCCGTCACGACAGTACCGAACCCGCGGGACGCGAATACGCGATCGACCGGCAGTCGGAACCACGTGTGTTCGGGACGCCGCACCGGCTCCTGCAGCAGCGCGTCGAGCTTCGCGAGGACGTCGGGGACGCCGTCACCCGTCGTGGACGAAACCGCCACGATTTCCGCGTCACCGAGTGAAGTCGAGGCGAAAAGATCGCGTACTTCCTCACTCACGAGTTCGAGCATTTCCTCGTCGACGAGATCCTTCTTGGTGAGAACGACGAGTCCCCGGTCGACGCCGAGAAAGTGAATGATTTCGAGATGTTCGCGGCTCTGCGGCATGACGCCTTCGTCCGCCGCGATCGTGAACAGAACCGCGTCGATGCCGCCGACGCCCGCCAGCATGTTCTTGACGAAGCGCTCGTGTCCCGGCACGTCGATCACGGCGACCCGCTCTCCGCTCGGCAGCGTGAGAGGAGCGAATCCGATATCGATCGAGATCTTGCGTTCTTTCTCTTCCTTGAGGCGGTCGGTGTCGATTCCGGTCAGCGCATGAACGAGCGTCGTCTTGCCGTGATCGATGTGACCCGCGGTGCCGACGACGCGCCGGATCATGACTGCCTGACCCGCCAGATGCGGGCGCCGAGCCCGGCGAGCTTCTCTTCG
>JABDJQ010000692.1 GCA_013002425.1 Gemmatimonadota bacterium | reverse complement strand
AACGAGCAGCTTTTCGAACAGGTTGACGTGATACACGGAGCCGTCTCGCGACAGGACGAGCTTGCCGTCGGCGCCGATGGACGCGACGCGCTCCTCGACCGCCGCGGCGAGGTCGTCGTCGAACACGATCGTGTCGTGCGGATCGGCCACGATATCATCGTAAGGCTTGATGCGATACGGAACGTCGGCGTAGGAGAAGATCTCCTGTTCCAGCAGCTTTTCGAGCTCTCCGGGCGCATACCGCGGGAGCGCTTCCAGAAACTTGAGGAGGTAAATGATCTGGTGGTCTCCCCAGTATCCGATGTAACTCCACGGATCTTCCGGATCGTTCACTTCCCAGTCGATTCCTTCACGCGTCAATCGATAAGGATTGAAGCCGTCGACAGTCGACGCGTTCACGAACTTCGCGATCATATGCGGGAGGTAATCCGGAAAGCTGAGCGAAAGCGCTTCCCAGTTCTGAAAGATGTCCCGCCAGTTCCCCTCGTAGCGAAGGGCGCGACTCCCGTCCGCATTCTTCAGACGAATCGAAAAGCGGTTCCAGGGGCGGCTCGGATCCCCGTGCCGGCGCCCGTAGTAAAGCGGAAGATACTCGTGCGCGAGACGGATGAAGTCCGCGTCCTTGCTCTCCTCGGCGATTTCGAGGAGGGAAGCGACGTCGAGCCCCTCACCGAGCCGCTCGCAGACGCTCTGCAGCCGCCGGGCAACCCGGCTGTTGCGCGATGCCAGGAAAGAAGCGAAATCGAGGGGGTCGATCGCGTATCCGCCGGCAAAGATTCCCCCCCGCATGTTGTTGAAGAGCGTGTTCGCAAAATGGTGGCCGTCCGTGATCGGCGCCGCGGTCATCTGAAGTCCGTCCGCGCTTGCCACGTTCCGCTCGAGATTGTCGCCGGCACGTTCGAGAGCCTCCGTGATCCGGCTCACGATCCGATGATCTTCGATCATGCCGCGAAGGGACGCAATCGCCGCGTGGTCGAGTCCGGCGTCGCAGCCCATGTGCCAGGTCGCGCTCGAGCCCGGCTGCAGATTCAGATCGGCGGTGCGGAAATAGTTTCCGCGACGCCCGGTCAGGATATCGTCTCCGGACACGGACCCGCCCCGCAGGAATACGTCGGGGGTGTCTCCCGAGAACGCGGTCGCTCCTCCGTCGAGTCCCGCACACCAGACGACATTGGCACGGAGTTCTTCCGCCGCCTCCGGCCGATCGACGATCTTCGAAGAGAGAGAGTAGATTCCCATTCCGGTGTGCGGGTCGCGATCGACACGTTTGTAAGCGTCGACCAGACTGCTCGAAGTCTGATAGATCGAGAGAGCGGCGCCCCACGGGAGAATGTTGCGAAGCCCGTCGAGAATCGACAGGGAAACGGGCGAATCGCCCTCGTTGATCAGCGTGCAGGTCCGTACCCATCCGAACTCGTCGCAGGCGGCCCATCGGCTTCGAAACCTGAGCCCGATCGCGGACGCGACCTCCTCGTGCACGACACGGTTTCCGAGTACGTTCTTGTACAGATTGCGCGGAAAGTCGACGGGGCCGGCGCAGGCGCCAAGCGGCTCCCAGACGCTATCCCTCCCCGCGGCCCCCGCCACGCGGATGATCGTGCGGGGTCCCGTATGAAAGTGGCCGTCGTACAGTTTGTCTTCGGTCTCGTACGGGAAGAGCGCCCCCGCGGCTCCGATACGCCCGGCCGTCAGACCGCCTCGTGAAGTGACGAACATCCAGAGGTCCGCATCACTCGCAATGCTCATGAGAAACGGAGGGAGATCGTCCACGTTCTCGATCCGGTAGTACGCTTCTCCGTCCAGTTCCGTCAGCATGCCGACGTCCGATCCCCGGTTCGGGCTCATTTCGACTCCCCCGCAACCGCTTCCTTCGGCGTACGATCGGCGCGGTAAAGGCCCCAGTGCTTCTCGACTTCGCGAGGGTCGGCGCCCCCCTTCCAGTTTTCGTCGAACGCTTCGAACAAGAACGTCGCCACGCGTTCCGCACGCACCCAGTTCCGCAGTTCACGAA
>JABDJQ010000674.1 GCA_013002425.1 Gemmatimonadota bacterium | reverse complement strand
GCGCCGGCCACGTGGGTGCCACTACGGCGCAGAGGATCGCCGAGAAGGAGCTCGCCAACCAGGTCGTGCTCGTCGATATCCTCGAGGGGATTCCGCAGGGGAAAGCGCTGGACCAGTGGGAGTCCGCCCCGGTCGAAGGCTTCGACACGCGCGTGATCGGCACGAACGGGTATGAAGAGACGGCGGGGTCCGACGTAACGGTCATCACGGCCGGCATCGCGAGGAAGCCGGGCATGAGCCGCGACGACCTTCTCGCCACGAACGCCAGTATCGTGAAAACGGTCACGGAGTCCGTCGCGAAGCATTCGCCCGACACCATTCTCGTTCTCGTTTCGAATCCACTCGACGTCATGTGTTACGTGGCCCTCAAGACGAGCGGGTTCGATTCGAAGCGCGTCGTCGGCATGGCCGGGATTCTCGATACCGCGCGCTACCGTTCCTTCCTCGCGATGGAACTGAACGTATCGGTTCGCGACATTCAGGCGATCGTGATGGGCGGACACGGCGACTCGATGGTGCCGCTTCCTCGCTACACGACCGTCGCGGGCGTGCCGCTCGAACAGTGGACGGATCAGGCCACGATCGACAAGATCGTCGACCGCACCCGGAACGGCGGGGCGGAAATCGTGAAGCACCTGAAGACGGGGTCCGCTTACTATGCGCCGTCCGCCGCCGCCACCGAGATGGTGGAAGCGATCGTGCGCGACCACCGCCGCGTGCTTCCGTGCGCGACCTGGCTTACGGGCGAGTACGGACTCTCCGACGTCTACGTCGGCGTCCCGATCATCCTGGGCAGAAACGGAGTCGAGAAAGTAGTCGAAATCGAACTCTCCGGCGACGAGAAGTCCGCGCTCAAAGAGTCGGCCGATCACGTCAAAGGAACGATGGAGAAGCTTTCGCTCTAAAGAGCATGCGACGCGGTTCCACGACCCCGCGTTTCCGGGAGAAACCGAAAGAGCGGGACCTCGTTAAGAAGTCCCGCTCTTTTTTTCGGATCCATAACCGGGCTGTCGGAAGCCGCATTCTCGAAGACCTGCAAGTCTCACGAGCGCCTGGAGGGCAGACGGACTATTCGTCCGGCTCGGGAATCAAACTGTTGCGAAGCATGCTGAAGTCGACGCCGTCCGTGAACTGCCCGGCGATGACACGCACTTCATCGAATTCCAGGAAGATCGTCTGGTCGCCGTAGTGGCCGATCAGATCGACTCCGCGCGTCCCCCATACATTGCCGTCGTCATCGCCGTCCTTCATCGCGAGAATATGATAGAGGCCCGGTTTCAGATTCGGGATCACATAGTCGCCGTCCTCGTCGGTAACCCATCCCATCGAGATCAGAACGCCATCGTCGAAGAGACCGTTGCTGGATACGTTCCGGTTGGCGTCGATGATGAACAGGATCGTGCCACGCGCCGAAACGGTGCCGGCGGTCATGATGTTCCCTCGGATGCCGCCGCCGGGAAAGTTCTCCATCGCGGTAAAGGACGCGATCTCCGGGTCTCCCATTTCCATGCCGTCGTCACCGCGCGCCCCGAGCACGATCAACTGATAGACCAGGTCGCTCTCGATCGATACGGTGCGCGACCACGTTTTCCCGTCCGCGCTCCGCTCGAGCCAGTCGATTCCGTCGGAACCGAGGCCCCAGCCGCCGGGCCACAGGATCGCGAAGACCTCGGCCATGGGGCGGTCAAATTCGATCGATACGGTGATTACGTTATCGAGTCCCGTCGTCTGCGACGCCGGAGTCATTTTCACGATCTCGATCTCGTCGCGCGTATTCGATCCGTTCGGATCCGTGGGACTGTCGCCGCCTCCGCCGCAGCCGACGAAGATCGCCAGCGAGGTGAGTAGAAAGAGATAGCCGATCAGAGAAAGCAGGGGGTGCCTGGCCGCGTTCATGGTAGATGCCTTCGTATCAGATGCGTTCATCATCGGTCGCTCCTCGGTTGGGCGGTTTGCAGATCATACCAGACGGATCCTTCTCCGGGTGCCACCTGCCATACTCATGAAGACGTTGCGACATTCGAAAAGGTTTGAAAAAAATGCAAAAAGGGGCGGAAAAGTCAGTGAATACGGTTCGTCGTGAACTTGCAGAGATTCCAGAGAGCGAACCGATGCGGGGATTCCGGGAGCGTTTCGAGGATCGCGAGCGCACGTTCGACGTGATCTCCCGCCACCGCGAGCGAGTCGCGGATCGCGCCCGAAGCGACGACCAGCGCGCCGAGTTTGCGCGCGGATTCCTCCCTCGCTTCTCCCACGGAGGCCAGGAGAGACAGGTAGCGGTCCTTGATGCCCTCGTCGCGATTCATCGCGAAGATCAGGGGTAGAGTCGTCTTCCCCTCCATGAGATCGTTCAGATTTCCTTTGCCCATGGCGAGCGAGGCTCCCGCGTAGTCGAGCACGTCGTCCGTGATCTGAAAAGCGGTCCCGAAGTGATAGCCGAAACGGGCGAGGTCCTCGACCTGCTCTTCCGAATGTCCCGCGATCATGCCGCCGGAACGACAGCACCACGAAAAGAGCGACGCGGTCTTGTACCGAACGATCGTGAGATATTCGTCTTCCGAGAGAACAGGGGCCCCCTGGTGCTCGAGTTGCAGCAGCTCGCCCTGCACGAGATCCTCGACGGTGCGTCCGAGGTGAAGCGCGATTTCGTAGAGCCCGTGTTCCATCATGACCGTGAACG
>JABDJQ010000639.1 GCA_013002425.1 Gemmatimonadota bacterium | reverse complement strand
GGCTTGCCCCTTCGAGCTGCCTGGAGCGCGTGCGCAACCTGCAGCGGTCGGGCGTGCTGCGCGGCTTTCACGCGGACGTGGCTCCCGAAGCGATCGGGGTCGAGCTCGAGGCAATGATCGCGATGCGGCTCACGCTGCACTCGCGCAAGACGCTCAGCGACTTCAGGGAGCACCTGCTCGCCCAGCCCGAGGTCATCCAGGTCTTCAGGACGTCCGGCGCGAACGACTTCCTCGTTCACGTCGCGGTACCGAACGCTGCCTATCTGCACGACCTGACATTCGACCGTTTCGCGACACGGGCGGAGTTGTCGCACATGGAAACGGCGATCGTGTTCGATTTCGACCGCAACTGGACGATGCCGCACTATCGCAATCGGGAAGACGCCCGGACGACCTGATTCGGTAACTTGTTGAGATAGAACCGGATCCGCGTTATCATGAGGTATGAATCCGGAACAGTGGGAGCGCATTCAGAACGCGTTCCACGAAGCTCTCGCACTCCCTGCCGATGCGCGCGCCGCCTATCTCGACAAGACGCTTGGCGACAGTTCCGAACTGCGCGCCGAAGTCGATGCCCTGCTGGCGACCTACGAAACCGAACCCTCGTTTCTCGAAGATTCCCCGGTGCAACGGGAAGACACCGCGGCGCCCGAAGCCGTTCCGGCCCCGTCCCGGTCGGGTACGAGCATCGATGCATGGAATATTGCGGAGCGGATCGGCGAGGGGGGAATGGGAACGGTGTGGCGCGCCGAACGCTCCGGCGACTTCGAGCAGCAGGCGGCCCTCAAGATCGTCAAGCGCGGCATGGATTCCGAACACGTGGTCGCCCGTTTTCGCGCCGAGCGAAGGATCCTCGCATCGCTCGACCACCCCGACATCGCTCGCCTGTATGACGGCGGTATCACCGGGGACGGCCTCCCCTACTTCGTGATGGAACTCATCGAAGGGGGCACGCCGATCGAACGGTACTGCCTCGAGAACGACCTGCCGCTTCGCGACCGCCTCGTGCTATTTACGCGCGTCTGTTCGGCCGTCCACTACGCGCATCAGAACCTCGTCGTCCACCGCGATCTGAAGCCCTCGAACATACTGATCTCGCGCGCGGGGGACGTGAAGCTGCTCGACTTCGGCATCGCCAAGCTGCTCGACACGGACGGCGACGATGACGAAAGTCCGATGACGCGCACGGACATGCGACTTCTTACGCCCGAATATACGAGCCCCGAGCAGTTCAGGGGCGAGCCGGTCACGACGGGCGCGGACGTGTACTCGCTCGGATTGCTGCTCTACGAAATGCTGACGGGCGCGAAAGGACATGCGCTTGCGAACCGCTCCGTAACGGAGATGGCGCGCGTCGTGTGCGAAGACGATCCGCCGCGTCCGAGCGCGCGCGTCCGGGCGGAAACCGGTACCTCCCTTCACGAGGGCGCCGTCTCCGGACAGCGACTTCGCGGGGACCTCGACAACATTGTCATGAAGGCGATACGGAAGGAGCCGGCCGACCGGTACGCGTCCGCCAAAGCGCTCGCGGACGACATCGGACGTTTTCTCGATCATGAACCGATTACGGCACGCCCCCAGACCGTGCGATACCAGTTCGGGAAGTTCGTGCGCCGTCATCGATTCGGTACGGTCGCCGCCGCGCTCTCGCTGTTGCTCGTCGTCGGGTTCGGGGCGGCGATGGCCGTTCAATCCGCGCGCATCGCGAAACAGGCGAGGCAGATCGCGCTCGAACGAGACAAGGCGCAGGAAGTCGCGACCTTTCTGCAGGAGCTCTTCGCCGTGGCCGCGCCGACGCAGTCGCGCGGAGAGACCGTGACCGCGCGCGAGCTTCTCGACCGCGGATCGGCGCGTCTCGCGAGCGAACTCGAGAGCGATCCGAATCTGCAGAGCGGCATGATGCAGATCGTGGGAGAGGTCTACACGAACCTCGCGCTCTTCCCGCAGGCCGAGTCGCTGCTGACGCGCGCGCTCACGATCACGCAGGGCGACTGGCCGGGAGCGGAAGCGAACAAGGCCGCCACGCTCCACTCCCTTGCGAAGCTTCGATTCACGGAAGCCAAACCGCTCGAGGCGGACTCGCTCTTCGCGCTCGCGGTCGCCGCGGCGGAGGATGTCTGGGGCCGCGATCATCTCGAAACGGCGCGCTACTTCGACGACTACGCCAAGCTCAAATCGGAACTCGGCGAACTCGACCGCGCGGATTCCCTGCACCGCGAGGCGCTCGGTATCTTCGAAGCCGAGTACGGACGCCGGTCGGTCGAAACTGCCGATATCCTGTCGAATCTCGCCAGCAATCTGAGACTGCTCGACAGACTCGACGAAGCGGAAACTCTCGAGCGCGAGGCGTATGCGATCCGGCGCGAAGAGTTCGGCGAGCCGCACACGGCCGTCGCCGCTTCGATCACGAATCTCGCATGGGTGGCGCGTGCGCGCGGGGAGTACGCCGAAGCGGAATCGCTCTCGCGGGTCGCTCTCGCGCAGCACCGCGTACTCTACCCCGACAATCACCCGAACATCGCCAACGCGATGACAAATCTCGCGGGCATACTGCAGCAGAATCAGAAATGGGACGAGGCGGTCTCGATCTACAAGGACTGCCGCGAGATGGTGCGCGAGGTCTACGGCGAAGAGAGCGCGCAGTACGTGCGCCATCTGAACAATCTCGCCACGCTCTATATCCGGCAGCAGCAGTACGCGGAAGCCGACACGACGTATCGCGCGCTGCTTCCCCTGCTCGACCGCCAGCTCGGGCCCAGGCATCCTGTCACGACAAGCGTGCGCGCGAACTATTCGCAGGTGCTGGCCGGCTTCGGTGACTTCGAAGGGGCGGCGCGGATTCTGCACGGCGTACTCGAGATCGAGATCGAACGCTACGGCGAAGAGCACAGCGAGGTCGCATCGACCATGTCGACGCTGTCGACCTACTACATGGACCGCGGGGATCTCGCGTCGGCGCTCCCTCTGGCGAAACGGGCGCTCGCGATCCGTCGCGTGATCCTTCCCGAAGGCCACCCCGATCTCGCGAATTCGCTGATCAATGTCGGGTATGCCTACGGAACGGAAGCGGCCGGCGAGGAGTACTACGCGGAGGCGGCGGACGTGCTGCGTGCCGCCTACGGCGCGGACGACATCCGCACGGTGCGCGGGGAGACGTCGTTCGCGCGTTACTATCTGAGACGGGAACAGTGGGCCGAGGCGGAGGCGATTCTGGAGCGCGGCGTCGTGATCGCCGACAAGCAGAACGACCCTGACCACTGGCTGAACCAGTGGATCTACGAGTGTCTGGCGGAAGCGCACCGCGCCCAGGGGAACGAGCGGCTGGCGCAGAGCTATGAAGCGAAGGTGATCGATGGGTAACGCGCGCGAAGAGATCACGCAACTGCTGCGCGACATGTCCGGCGGCGACGGCAAAGCGCTCGACGAACTGCTGCCGCTCGTCTACCGCGAGCTGCGCGCGGTCGCGCACAATCAGCTGAAGAGCGAACGTTCGGGACACACGCTCGGAACGACCGCGCTCGTGCACGAGGCGTATATCAAGCTCGTGGACCAGAACCGCGTCGAGTGGAAATCGCGCGGCCACTTCTTCGCGGTCGCTTCGATGGCGATGCGCAGAATCCTCGTGAATTACGCCAAGGAACGGAAGCGTCTGAAGCGCGGGGGCGGCGTCGAAAAGATCTCGCTCGACGCAGGGCTGCAGGTCGCGGTCGACGGCCGTGAAGACGAACTCGTGGCGCTCGACGACGCACTCGACAAGCTCGGGGCGATCGACGAACGGGCCGCGCGCGTCGTCGAGTGCCGTTTCTTCGGCGGCCTCACGATCGACGAGACGGGCGAAGCCCTCGACATCGCGCCGATGACGGTCAAACGGAGCTGGACGTTTGCGAAGACATGGCTGAAACGGGCGATGGCGTGAGAAAACTCGCATCCCCGCATCCGCGCGGCCAGGCGGCATCCGAGCGCGCCCCCCATCGGTTGACACGGCCTGCCGTCGGTTTTACTCTTTCGTCATGAAGCGCTTCGGCATCACTTTCGTCATCCTCGCGGCTCTGCTCGCCGCGCCGTTCGCGGGTCTCGTGCCCTCGCACTGCGAGCACCACGACGAAGCTCCCGTCAGGGGCGCTTCCTCGCACGAGTGCACTGTCTGCGCGTTCGCGAAACTGCAGCATCCCGCGCTTGTCGAGGACCCCGCGGTCCCCGACCGGGTCGGATGCGTCGTTGCCGCGCTTCCCGAAACATCCTCTCTTCCCGGCTCCGTCCCCTTCGCGCCCGAGCGAGGCCGCGCTCCGCCACAGATCTCCTGACCGCGCCCGGGACCTGCCCGGCCGTATTCGCAATCTCATACGCGAACTTCAGGAGAATGATCCATGCTGTCTCGTTTCCTTGCATGCACGCTGCTTGCGTGCCCGTTCCTGTTACTCGCCGCCGGCGCGCACGCCGGCCCGACGAACCCCGCCATTTCCGCGATCGGCGACATGCGCGCCCTCTGGACCGAATCCGAGGAGGATGACGTGGAGCTCGAGTTCCACGAGCTCGAACT
Source organism: Gemmatimonadota bacterium (assembly GCA_013002425.1). GTDB lineage: Bacteria > Orphanbacterota > Orphanbacteria > Orphanbacterales > Orphanbacteraceae > JABDJQ01. The sequence goes on along the minus strand of JABDJQ010000639.1, from coordinate 797 downwards.
GTCCTTCACCGGCCCCGTGAATCCGTACGCGAGCGCCGAGATCTACGTCGCCGCCCATGAGGGCGAATTCGAAGTCGAGGAGGCGAAGCTCATGCTCGATCGGTACCTTCCGGGCGGCTTCGGGCTCACGATCGGACGGAAGCTGCTCGATTTCGGGCAGCTGAACGTCGTCCACGCCCACGCCTGGCCCTTCGTCGATCGTCCGCTCATGCATTCCACGTTTTTCTCCGAGGACGGCATCCGCGACGACGGGGTGCGCCTCGACTGGCTCGCCCCGCTCGAAGCCGCGACCCTGCGGGCGACCGCCGGCGCCGTGCGCGGAGACGTGTTTCTCGGAGGCCATGGCCACGAGGAAGAAGACAAACATGTGGAGAGGGTCTTGCCGGCCCGAGTGGGAGAGGAAGGCGAGGAGGCGGACGGGCCGGAACTCGGGCTGTCGGGCCGCGTCGATCTCTTTCTCGAAGCGGGCGAAAGCGGCTCGTTCCTGATCGGGGCTTCGGTGCTGCACGGCACGCACGACGTGCACGAAGACGCGAAAGCGACCTGGTTCGGCATCGACGGCAAGGCGTCGTTCGACCTCGGCCCGTCGCGCGCACTCGTGCTGAACGCGGAGGCGATCTTCGGCTCGCTCGACAAAACGGAGGAAGCGGCATCGGCCGACCCGAACGGTTTCTTCGGAAGCGTCGATTTCCGCGCGAACAGAAACTGGAACGTGGGTGGCTTCGTCGAAAGCGCGACGGAGCGCTTCGATGACGACGTCCGTACGAATCGCTACGGCGGTTTCGTCGGTCTTGCAC
>JABDJQ010000615.1 GCA_013002425.1 Gemmatimonadota bacterium | reverse complement strand
CCGTGTGCCCGTTCAGCGCCGCGATCGTGAGCTTTGGCGTCTGTTCGAGCCGCGACATCGCTTCGTTCGCGTGCAGACAGAAGTAATACTTGAACTGCGGCGTAACGCTCATGAGCATGTTGATGTTCGCGCCGGCGCAGAAGAACTTCTCGCCATTGCCGCACACCATGATCACGTGCACGCTCTCGTCCATGCGCGCTTCGAGAATCGCTTCGTCGAAGTGCCGCATCATTTCATACGTATACGTATTGGCGGGCGGGTCGGTCAGCGTCAGTATCCCCACGCCCTCTTCGACCCGGTATTCGACCAGGCGCGCCGTGCCCTCTTTCTGTGTCATATCGATACCCCCGGAAATGCCCGGATTCGTCCGTTTCGGATCGTGAATTCTGCTTCTGCGGAGCTTCGAGTGTAGGAGCGCGACCGGATCCAGGCAAGGGGAAAGGCTATACGGAAGCCTCGCCCAGGTGCACCTTCTGCAGTATGGCGGCTCCCGCCTTCGCGTCGTCGAGAGCCCGGTGAAACGTGAGCCCCAGGTGGTCGAGTTCCATGAGCCTCAGTGCGCGTTCGATCGTCAGGCCGTCGGTCGGTTCGTGGTGATCCGCAAGCCAGAGGAGCGCCGCGGTGCGCACGTCGATCGCGCCGCCCACCCAGTGTTCCTTGAACGTGACATGAAAGCGCGCGCACTCTGTGCGCAGCAGCGGAATATCGTAGTAAACCCCGTACGATGCCAGAACGGCGTGGTTGCGAGGCCCGTACCATTGAATGAAGCGTCTAATGGCGCCGTCGAACGTATCTTTCTCCGCCAGCATCTCGTCAGTGATTCCGGTGAGTTCCGTGATGAAGGGCGTGATCGGATAATCGCGCGGACGAATGAGTTCGCTGAACGTGTCGACGACTTCGAGTGTCCGGCGGTCGAGCCGCACGGCCCCGATCTCGATGATGTTCGATTCGTTCATCTTGAAACGGCCGCGCGCTTCGGCCGTCGCTTCGAGATCGATCACGACGATGTCGGAATCGTAGCGCATGTTGTTATCTCGATTCCCGCTCGGCGGAGCCGAGCCCCCGCTCGGCGGAGCCGAGCCCCCGCCCGGCGGAGCCGAGCCCCCGCCCGCGATAGCCGGGGCCGCGCACGACTCGCCCCGGCAGCGCGCCCGTGTGAACGCCGTCCCGGATGACAGGGACGCCGTTTACGATCACGTGTCGAACGCCCGTCGCGAGCTGATGCGGCTCGGCGTAGGTCGCTCTGTCCGCGATCGTGGCCGGATCGAACACGACGAGATCGGCATGGTATCCCGTCCGAATTTCGCCCCGCTCCGCGATTCCGAGGTGGCGCGCGGGAAAGGACGTCAATCGTCGAACGGCCTCCTCGAGAGAAACCACGCCCCTGTCGCGGACGAAGTGACCGAGCAGCCTCGCGGCGTTGCCGTATGCGCGCGGATGCCGATGACTCTCGAGCGCTTTCCCTTCGGGTACGACGGAGCGCTCGTCCGAGCCGAAGCTCATGAACGGCAGCCCGACCTTGCGCTCGACATTCTCTTCGGACATGACGAAATAGACCGTACCGATCCGGCTCCGGTCGCCGCGCACGAGATCGATCATCGCCCGCTCCGGCGACGTCCCGCGCTTGCGCGCGACTTCCGCGAGCGTCATACCCGTATACTCGCGATACTCCTTCGTCTTGAAGCCGACGAGCAGCACGGCTTCCGCCGAGCCCGCCATGCGATAGAAACTTTCGAAGTCGGGTGCGGGATTCCGCAGTTCGTGTTCGAGACGGTCGGCTATTGCGGGATCGTCGAGCCGGTCGTACCACGCCTCGTTCCCGCCCGCGAGCACCCACTCCGGCATCGAGGCGTCGAGGCCGGTCCACGCCGCTTCGTAGCAGTACATGTCCGCAGCGACCGCGAGTCCTTCCGCGCGGGCCGCCTCGATCTTTTCGATCGCCAGTTCGAGCTTCGGCCAGTTCGCGCGTCCGGAAGCTTTCAGATGGTAGAGTTCGCCGCGCGCTCCCGACTCGCGTACGATGTGAAGGAACTCGTCGAGCGCTTCGAGCAGTCGGTTTCCCTCGCTCCTCAGGTGGGACGCGTAAACACCCTCGTACTCGGCCGCTACGGAAGCCAGCGCGACCAGCTCCTCCGTGCCCGCGTACATCCCCGGGGTATAAATGAGGGCGGATGCGACCCCGAGCGCGCCGTCAGTCATCGCGTCGCGCACGAGATCGCTCTTACGCGCGAGTTCCTCGCCGGTCGGGGCGCGATTTTCGTACCCGAGAACGTACTCGCGCACCGTCGATGCCCCGACGAACGAAGCGACATTGCACGAGACACCGCGCTCGACCAGATACTCGAGAAATTCATCGAGCGTGATCCAGGGCGCTTCCTGCAGGACCACGCCGTCCCGGTCATGGACTTCCTTTACGCGCATGGAATCGTTCAGCGGCCCTTCGGACCACCCCTCGCCGCACACCTCGAGCGTGATGCCCTGAAACAGATCTGACGAGGAGCGGCCGTCCTGCAGCAGCGGCAGCGGCGCCCAGCTCAGCACGTTGATGAAGCCGGGCGCGACGGCGAGGCCGGCCACGTCAAAATCGTGACGCGCCGCCGCACCGCTCAGGTCTCCGATCGCGACGACCCGGTCATTCTTGACGCCGACATCCGCCCGCACCGGAGCCGTCCCCGTTCCGTCATAAACGAGACCGCCCCGGAGAACGAGATCGTACTCCGGGGCGGCGCTGCATGTCAGAATCAGAAGGGCCGCGAACAGAAACGCAACCCGGATCATGTTCTACGCTTCCGCGCGCACGTAATCGAAGTCCACGGGCTGGCCGTTGATCCCTCGCCGCGGGGGCGCGATCCAGTTCGCCATCTTGCCCGGCTCGAAAACGGGCGTCGCCTGCAGACTCTCGATGTACTGCTTGTCGGCGGCGCTCGGAAGCCACTCGTCTTTGTGAAGCTCCCACTTCTCTTCGCTGATCGGGTGTCCCTGCGGATCGAAGTGATGACCGGCGTAGATTCCGATGTGACGATTGAAGCGTTTGTTCGGCAGGTAGAGACGGTCGCTCATGCCGAACTTCTCGAGCACGCGATTCCAGCGTTTCAGCCCTTTCTCGCAATCCTCGATATACGAGTCGCGGTTCACTTCGTTCATCGCGTTTCTGAGCGGCACTTCTTCGCTCTTCAGATGACCGTTCTCGGGGACGGGGACGTCGTAAGTCCCCTCCTTCGCGACATGATCGTCGAACCGCATTTCGTGCGGACGCCCCTTGAGGCCGTTCGCGAAGAACGACGCGGCGTTCGACGAAATCTCGCCGCCGAAGAGATCGAGGCTGAGCGTGAACCAGAGATTCAGATGTTTCTGGATCGTCGGAAGGTCGATGCCGCCCTGCCTGCGCACGTCTTCCGCCATGCCGCTCGTTTCCTGGAGCAGCTGGCAGCATCGTTCGATGATCCGCGCGATCCCGGTTTCGCCGACAAACATGTGATGCGCCTCTTCCGTGAGCATGAAGCGCGTCGTGCGGCTCAGCGGGTCGAAGCTCGACTCGGCGAGCGCGAGAAGCTGATACTTGCCGTCGCGATCCGTGAACATCGCGAACATGTAGAAGTCGAGCCAGTTCGTGATGGGTTCGTTGAACGTGCTCAGGATGCGGGGCTTGTCTTCGCTCCCCGAGGTGCGTTCGAGCAGCGCGTCCCCTTCGTCGCGGCCGTCGCGGCCGAAGTACGAGTGCAGCAGATAGACCATGGCCCAGAGGTGGCGCCCCTCTTCGACGTTCACCTGAAAGATGTTGCGCAGATCGTAGAGCGAAGGACAGTTCTGTCCGAGCAGACGCTGCTGCTCGACCGAAGCCGGCTCGGTATCTCCCTGCGTTACGATCAGGCGCCGGAGCGGGTTGCGAAACTCGCCGGGCACCTCCTGCCACACGTCGCGCCCCATGAGGTCGCCGAAAGCGATTTTGCGCTCGTGCTCGGGTTCCGCGAGGAAGATTCCCCAGCGGTACTCCGGCATGCGAACGTAGTCGAAGTTCGCCCAGCCTTTGGCGTCGGCGCTGATCGCCGTTCGCAGGTAGACCTTGTGCGCGTCCTGGAACCCTTCCGGCCCCATGTCTTTCCACCAGTCGAGGAACTTGGGCTGCCATCGCTCGAGCGCGCGCTGCAGTCGTTTGTTGTCGCTCAGGTAGACGTTGTTCGGAATCCGTTCCGAAGACAGCATGCTAGGTTCTCCTCCAGTCGAACTCCGGCCTGATTCCCGCTTGTCCGTAAATCTTGAGAGCGCCCCGTTCGCCGACGGCGTTCGGGCGCTGGAAAATCCAGTTCTGCCATGCGGTCAGACGACCGAAGATCTTCGTCTCCATCGTTTCCGGCCCGCCGAAGCGAAGGTTCGCTTCCATTCCGGTCAGCGCGTCCGGCGAAAGGGACGTACGCTCTTCGATCGCGAATCGCACGTCGTCATCCCAATCTATATCATCCGGCGCGAATGTCACAAGACCGGATTCCTCCGCGTCGAGCGCTTCGAACGCTCCGCCGCGGCCCAGCAGTTCCGCGGGCTTGCCGGGATCGTTCAGAAAGCGGGTCTCGAGGCGCGAAAGCCCGTTGCCCATGGGATACGAACCGCCGTTCATCACCGAAAGCTCGATTGTCACGGGACGATCCGGGTCGTCCAGCATATAGGAGCGATCGGAGCAGAGAATGAGTTCGAAGAGCGTGCCCGCGAAACAGGAGCCCGGCTCGATGACGCCGAGAAAGCTCTTTGCCGTGTAATCCACGCGCTTCAGAGTGCGCTTGATGTACTGGATGATCTCGTTGACGAGCCAGTGATCCCGGTGCTTGTCGAGCACGGCGTCCGATGCCAGAACCGCCGCCGCGTCCCCTTCGCTTTTCACGAGAACCGTGCCGATCTCCGGTTCGTTCAGTCGCAGATGGAGCAGAATGCGGTCGAGCTCGCGAAACGCGCGGAGCGGCCAGTAGTCCGAGCCCGCCGCATGAATCGCGTCCGGGTCGGCGGGCTGGGCGCCCGATGGTCCCCGCACGACCAGCGTACCGAGGCGCTGGGCGCGGTCGAACCGGAACGAAACGTGTTCGAGTTCGATATCGCTGCCGTCCGCCGGGATCTCGATCGGATCGAGCGTGATCCCCTCGAGCCCGTCGGGGCGCGTCGACTGCGCGGCAAGCTCCTTCACGCGGCCGACGATCTGCTCGTCGTATTTGCTTCCCATGTAGACGTCGTCGACGAGACCCCACTCCTTCGCGCGCTTCCCCTTCACTCCGTCTGCCACGGTCGAGAA
>JABDJQ010000599.1 GCA_013002425.1 Gemmatimonadota bacterium | reverse complement strand
CTGTTACGCCGAGCCCGAAACCGCTTGCGATCGCGCTCGCGTACCACGCCGTCTTCTCGGCGCGATCCGGTTTCCCCGCCCCCAGGTTCTGCCCCACCATCGTGCTCGTCGCGATCGAAAGTCCGTGGCCGAACAGGTACGTGATCGCTTCTAGACGGTTCCCGACTCCGAGGATCGCGACGGGGGCCGTGCCGAACTCCGCGAGAAACCTCGTCAGGAAGAGATAGACAATCGTGAAGAGAAACGTGATCGACGAAGCCGGCAGCCCGATCTGAATGATGCGCCTCGTGATGTAGGAGTCGAACTTCCATTCGGTCCGCGGCAGCACGGGGACCGTCGCCCGCCCGGCCCTGAAGTAGAAGAGGTAGACCACGACGATGAGCGCCTGACTCCCGACGGTCGCGATCGCGGCCCCCGCAATGCCGAGCGCGGGGGCTCCCCACCAGCCGAACATGAGCACGGGATCGAGAATCGCGTTCAGCGCGAGACCGCCCGCGGTGATGAACATCGGCGTCCGCGTATTCCCCGCCGATCGCAGCACGGACTCGAGGAAAATGCCCGCGAACTGAAAGATCGCGCCGTAGCAGAGGATCGAAAGGTAGCGGACACCGAGCGCGTTCACGATCTCGCTGGTGCCGAGGTTCGCGTAGAGCGTTCTGGCAAAGAGCGCGCCGCCCCCCGCCAGCAGCAGGCCGGCGATCACGACCATCCAGCACCCCTGGATCAGTGTGAGGCCCGCGTCCCGCATTTCGCCGGCCCCGATCCGGCGCGCAATGATCGCCGTGGCTCCGATCGCGATGATTTCGCCGATGGCGTAAATCGACCAGGAAGCGAATTGCGAGGGACCGCTGGCCGCGAGCGCGTCGCTTCCGAGCCGTCCGATCCAGATCGAGTCGATGATCACGAAACTCGTGTAGAGAAAGAACGACAGCGTAACCGGCCAGCCCAGTCGAAAGAGGGCGCCGGCGATCGATCCGTCTGTTATGCGCGAGGGGGTCGACATCGTCCGGCCATTCTATCCTTTACACGAGCGGGCGGCGAGGGGATCATTCGCAGGTCAGCCCGTCCGGTTTTTCGAAAGGAGTTTGCATGGGTCGGTCCAGCGGGACGCTTGGGGGGATCATGATCGCGTTGCTCGCGCTCGCGGTCGGTTCTGCGCACGCGTTCGACGTCGAGCGCGCGAAAAAGCACATCGAGACGATGGCCGCCGATGAATTCGAAGGACGCAAGAGCGGTCTCGCCGGCGGCGTCATGATCGAGGAGTACGTGGCGGCGCGCTTCGAGGAATTCGGCCTCGAACCGGGGGGAGTCGACGGAACGTACTATCAGCCGTTTCCGATGATCGTTACCGATGAAAAAGCCGCCTCGATCACTCTGCTCGACGGCACGCTCGGCGAAGTCCCGTTCGTTCCCGGCGAAGATTTCTTCATGATCACGAACTCGGGGAGCGGCGAGATCGAAGCCGAAGTCGTGATCGTCGGACACGGCCTCGCGAAGCCCGAATGGGAGTGGGACGACTACCAGGACATCGACCTCGAGGGGAAGATCGCGCTGATCGTGCGCGGCCGGCCGGACAACGGATACGACTGGGCCCGCTACGCGCGGCGCGATTCGTCGATGAAGCAGGCCGTTGCGCGCGGCGCGGTTGCCGTGGTCTGGCTCCCCTCGTCGCATCCCGTAAACGGGGCCGCGATCAGCGAGGGATCGTACGAGCCTGAGGTGCCGTGCGCGTATGTCGCCGAGCGCGTCTTTCGTCTACTGCTGCGCGATACCGGTCACAACGTCAAAAGCTACAAGGCCGCGCTCGAGAAAGGGCCCACGCCGTTCGCAACGGGCAAGCGACTGCGCTTCACCGCGGACGTCGAACGCGTTGCCGACGGCAGCGCCAGGAACTCGATCGGCCTCGTGCGCGGTACCGATCCCGTAC
>JABDJQ010000572.1 GCA_013002425.1 Gemmatimonadota bacterium | reverse complement strand
GGATGTGCCCGGTAACGGAGAACAGAAACACGACGGCTTTCAAGAGTCCGGCGAGCGGATGGAGCTCACGGAGCGCGAGCTGATCGACCAGATCGCCGCGCTCATTCCCGAGCCGGGCGACCGCACGCTGCTCGGCATCGGCGACGACGCCGCCATTCTGCAGGCGGGCGCGCGAAGCAGTGTGGTCACGACCGACACGTTTACGGAGTGGGTTCACTTTCGCATGGACCATCTGTCGCCCGACCAGGTCGGCTTCAAATCGATGAGCGCCGCGATCAGCGACTGCGCGGCCATGGGCGCCACGCCGCGCTGGGTCACGATCAGTGTGGCGGCGCCGGACAACACGTCGTCACAGCGCATCCTGAGCATGTACCACGGGATCGTCGAGGCGGCGCGCGCGTATGACTGCGATATCGTGGGCGGCGACACGGTGCGCTCGATGAGCGACCTCACGATTACGATCACGGTGATCGGGGAGCCGCTCGGAGAACGTATCTGGACGCGAAGCGGCGCCCGGATCGGCGACGACGTACTCGTGACCGGCGAACTCGGCGGGCCGATGGCAGCGCTCGCGCTGCTCGAGAACGATCCGCGGCTTTCGCTCGACGAACGCTACCAGCGCACCATGATCCGTTTTCTGCGCCCGGAAGCCCGAATCGACGTGGCGCGCGCGCTGGCGAACTTTCCGCTCACGTCGGCGATCGACGTGAGCGACGGTCTTTCGACCGAACTGCATCACATCGCCCGCGCTTCCGGCGTGGGCTTTCATATCGAGCGCGAAACGATTCCTCTTTATGACGGCGCGCTTGTCGTGGCCGAAGATCTCGGCTACCCGGCGGAAGCGTTCGCGCTGTTCGGGGGCGAGGAGTTCGAGCTGCTGCTTACGGTCGAACCCGGCTACGACGAAGACATGATCCATACCGTCGAACAGGAGACGGGACTCCGTCTGACGCGCATCGGCACGGTCGTCGACGCGGAAGAAGGCGTGACTCTGTTCGACTCCGCCGGCGGGAGCGAAGTTCTGGAAGAGAAGGGGTATGAGCATTTCGGATAGCCATACGCTGCTCCCGATCGATGACGATCTGGCGCAGGAAGTCGCGGCCACGATTCGTGAGGGCGAGTTCGCGGAACTCACGATCATGCTGAAGGCTCATCCGGAGCTCGCCACGGCGCGGATCGTCGACGAACGCGACGTGCAGCGCACGCTGCTTCATGTGGCCACCGACTGGCCGGGCCGGTTTCCGTCGGTCGCGAAGACGATCGCGCTCCTCGTGAAAGCGGGCGCGGATGTCGACGCGGGCGCGATCAAGCCGGACGGCGACGCTCCCGAGACCCCGCTCCACTGGGCCGCGAGCTCCGACGACGTGGCTGCGATCGACGCGCTTCTCGACCACGGCGCGAACATCGAGGCGCCCGGAGCCGTGTTCACGAACGGCACGCCGATATCCGACGCCGTCGTCTTCGGGAAGTGGAGGGCCGCGGGCCGACTCGTCGAACGCGGCGCGGAAACCACGATCTGGCAGGCGGCCGCGCTCGGTCTTCTCGATCGCGTGGAAGCGCACTACGGACGCAAGCCGTCGCCGACGCCGGCGGACATCACGAACGCGTTCTGGCATGCGTGCCGCGGCGGCCACCGCGCGACGGCCGAGTACCTGCGCGCGCTCGGGGCCGATGTACAAGAGGTCGGTCCGGACGGACACACCGCGCTGCAGCTCGCGGAAAAAAGAGGCGACGCGGATCTGATCCGCTGGCTCCGGGAACAGGAATTCGAAGCGTGAGCCCCCCGGCCGGATACTCGGGAACGCCGCTCGCGAAGAAGCTCGGAATGAAGTCCGGTCTTCGCGTGAAGGTGAAGAACGCGCCCGCTCACTATCAGAAACTGCTCGCCCCGCTCCCGGGCGATGTCGCGATCTCGGCCCGTTTCAGGAACGAGGTCGATCTCTGGCACTTCTTCACGAAGTCGAAGACCGAGCTGGCGCGTCAGCTTCCGCTCTGCATGAGGGAAATTCGCCAGGACGGCATGATCTGGATTTCGTGGCCGAAGAAGTCATCGGGGATTGCGTCCACGGTGACGGAGGATACGATCCGCGCGGTGGCGCTTTCTCTCGGGCTGGTCGATGTCAAAGTCTGCGCGGTCGATGATGTATGGTCGGGGCTGAAGCTCGTGATTCGCAAAGAGAACAGAAGGAAATCGAAGTGAAAGTGAAAGACGATCGATGGGCCGCGGTCGACTCCTATTTTACGGAGCTGCTCGGCGTATCTGACGACGCTCTCGAAGCGGCGCTTGCCGCGAACGCGGCCGCGGGGCTGCCGGCGATCGACGTCTCGCCGAACCAGGGCAGGTTCCTGTGCATGCTGGCGCAGATGTGCGGGGCGAAGCGCATTCTCGAGGTCGGCACGCTCGGCGGTTACAGCACGATCTGGCTCGCCCGCGCGCTTTCTGATGACGGCGGCCGCGTCGTCACGCTCGAACTGAACCCGAAGCACGCCGACGTCGCGCGCGCGAATCTCGCGCGTGCCGGCGTTGCGGAACGTGTCGAAGTGCGCGTCGGGCCGGCGCTCGAAACGCTGGACGCTCTCGCGGGCGAGAAAGCCGAACCGTTCGACTTCGTCTTTATCGACGCCGACAAGAACAACTACCCCGGCTATCTCGAGGGCGTGCTCGCGCTCTCGCGCCCCGGCACCGTGATTGTCGGCGACAACGTCGTGCGTGGCGGCGAAGTCGTAAACCCCGCCAGCAGCGACCCGAACGTGCCCGGCGTCCGCGCGTTCAGCGAAATGATCGCGCGCGAACCGCGCCTCAGCGCGACCGTGATTCAGACTGTCGGCGTAAAAGGGTACGACGGCCTCGCGATCGCAGTGGTAACAGAGTAGAGGGAGCAGCGGAGTAGCGGAGAAATGGAGTAGGGGAGAAGATCACGCCTGACCATTCCCGCACACCTTCCGATCTCCCTATAATCGTGAGCCCGCAGGGTTTACCCGGCGTGACCGCCGCGATCTGCATGCGAATCGACGATCCCGACACGCACCGTGCCCGTGCGACAGCGGCCGGCGCCACGATCAGGCAGGAGCTCCAGGACGGAGAATACGGTTCCCGGGGGTACATGGCGAAAGACGCCGCGGGCAACGAGTGGTACTTTGGAACGTATCAGCCGGGGGCGTACCGGGACGGCGCCTCCCCCGAAACGAACTCCTGATCGCGCGCCGCGCGGCCAACAGAGGTGACGCATGCCACAGTTCATTGCACTTT
>JABDJQ010000559.1 GCA_013002425.1 Gemmatimonadota bacterium | reverse complement strand
GAGCAAGTATCTGCAGTACCTCGACCGCGAGATCGCGATGGTCGCCGCGCGCCTGCCCGATCGCCGCGGCGTGCTCCAGTTTCACTGGGGCGGAGGAACGCCGACGTATCAGAGCATCGGCGAGATCGAGCACCTGTTCGCAACGTTTCGTTCGCACTTCGAGTTTCTGCCTGGCGCGGAGATCGCGCTCGAAGTCGACCCGCGCGTCACCACGTTCGAACAGATCGACGTGCTCGCGAAGCTCGGCTTCAACCGCATCAGCATGGGCGTGCAGGACTTCACGCATAAAGTGCAGGAGACGATCAATCGCGTGCAGAGCGTCGAGCAGACGCGCGCGCTTTACGAACACTGCCTGAAGCGCGGGTTCGAATCGATCAACATCGATCTCATCTACGGGCTCCCGCACCAGACCGAAGAGTCGTTCGCCGAAACGGTCGATACCGTGATCGCGATGCGGCCCGGGCGGGTGGCGGTTTACTCGTTCGCGTTCGTGCCGTGGAAGAGCGGGCAGCAGAAGGCGTTCGACAAAGACGACCTTCCGCCCCCGGAAACGAAGCTGCGGCTCTTCCACGGGGCGATGGAACAGTTCATCGGCGCGGGGTACGAGCAGATCGGCATGGACCATTTCGCGCTTCCCGACGACGAACTCGCCCGCGCGCGCGACAAGCATCAGCTTCACCGGAACTTCATGGGCTACACGACGAAGCCCGCGAACGGCATGCTCGGTTTCGGGATCTCGTCGATCGGCGACATCTCGGGAGCGTTCGTGCAGAATCAGAAGAAGCTGAGCCGCTACTATCAGGCGCTCGACGCGGACCGCCTGCCCGTGCACCGCGGCTTCGAACTGAGTGAGGACGACATGATCCGGCGCCACGTGATCTCGGAACTCATGTGCAACTTCCATCTCGACGTGCGCGCGGTCGAGCGGCGTTTCGGGATCGATTTTGCGGACTACTTCGCGCGCGAGCGGGACGAACTGCTCGAGCCGGCGCGGAACGGCTTTCTTACGATCGCGGACGACGCGATTCAGGTGTCCGAACTCGGGCGTCTGATCATCCGGAACATCTGTATGGTCTTCGATATCTATCTGCGCGAGAAGAGCGACGAAAGCCCCGTCTTCTCGAGGACGATATAATGCCCGCGCCCGTCGTGGTTGTCGGCGCCGGAATCGCCGGCCTTGCGTTCGCGCTCGGCCTTCGCACGAAGCAGGACGTGATCGTGCTCGAGGCGGGCGATCGCGCGGGCGGCCTGGTCCGCACCGATTGCGAAGGCGGCTACCGGTGCGAATGGGCCGCGAACGGATTTCTGTTCAACGGCGACTTCACGAAGGGTCCCGGCCGCGTAATCAAGGATCTCGGGCTCGAAAGCGAGATCCTGGCGAGCGCGGACGCCACGCGCAAACGGTATCTGATCCATCGCGGCGCGCTGACGCCGCTTCCCACGGGCCCGATCGCGTTCTTCCGCTCGCCGCTGCTCTCC
>JABDJQ010000527.1 GCA_013002425.1 Gemmatimonadota bacterium | reverse complement strand
GGGCATGCGTGCTCCTGGACGCTGAAGTCTTTATCAAACAACCAGTTGAGCTCAGCATATGCAGGAAGGGAAATTCTGTCAAGCAAAGCGTGTGCCAGTTATCCGATTGCACCGCTTTTGAGGCAGTCGTACATGTGGAGGAATCCGGTAAGGCGCTCTCCCGTGACGACCGGGAGACAGGTGATGACCGCGTCGGGGTTCGCGTGCATCTTGCGGTAGGCGTCGGCCACGAGGTCGTCCGGGCCGATCGTCTGCGGCCGGGCGGTCATGACTTCGGACACGGGGACTTCGAAAAGATCGTCGTGTGAAAGGACGATCCGTTTAAGGTCGCCGTCCGTAATGATACCCGCGAGCCTCTCCCCTTCCACGACCGCCGCGGCGCCGAGGCGCTTGCCCATGATCTCGATCAGAACGGTACGCATGTCCGTTTCGAGAGTCACTCTTGGAATGCCGTCACCCGTGTGCATGACGTCCTTCACGCGCAGCAGAAGCCGCTTTCCGAGCAGTCCCCCCGGATGGAAACGAGCAAAGTCTTCTTCTTTGAGACCTCGCCATTCGAACAGGGTCAGGGCGAGGGCGTGGCCGATCGCGAGAGTGGCCGTGGCGCTCGTCGTGGGAGTGAGGTTCAGGCTGCACGCTTCAGGGCGGTCCCCGATCGCGATGGATACGTCCGCGAAACGGGCCAGTTCGGAATCGTCCCGGGCCGTGATCGCGATGAGCGGGACGCCCGCCGCGCGGAGTGACGGGATCAACTGACGCAGTTCGTCACTGGCGCCCGATCGTGAGAGCAGGATGACGGCGTCCCCCGGATCGATGATCCCGAGATCGCCATGCACCGCCTCGACCGGGTGCAGGAAGAACGCGGTAGCCCCGGTCGCGTTGAACGTGGCGGCGAGCGAGCGCCCGATCAGGCCCGACTTCCCGACACCCGTCACGACGATCTTCCCCGGGCGTCCCTCTCCCGGTTCGGCGATCGCGCGGTGCAGGACCGCCGCGGCGTCGAGAAACGAGGCGCTCAGTTCGTCCGCCAGATCGGCGAGCGCATCCGCCTCCTGTCTCACGATGTCGCGCGCGCGTTCGAGAACGCGATCGCGTTCGGCTGGTTCCATCGATGCGCTCATGTCGTTACGCGAGAACGCCAGGCGTCGTGAATGGACTTCAATTCACCGAGCAGGTTCGCGAGTTGCGTCAGAGGATACTGGCTCGACGCGTCGCAAAGCGCCGACGGAGGATTCGGGTGTGTTTCAATGAACAGGCCGTCGCACCCCGCGGCAACCGCCGCGCGCGCGAGCAGGGGAATATGCTCCGGGGTTCCGCCCGCGGGATCCGCCGAAGGCTTGCCGTAGATACGAACCGCATGCGTGGCGTCGAAGATCACGGGATAGCCGTGCTTCCGCATTTCCGGAAGCGAGCGGAAATCGACGACGAGTTGCCTGTACCCGAACGAAGCGCCACGCTCGGTGAGCAGAATCTGATCGCATCTGCTCCCTTCGAGTTTCCTGACGCTGTTCATCATATCCTCGGGCGCGATGAACTGCCCCTTCTTCACGTTGACGGGTTTCCCCGTCGCCGCGGCCGCCTGCAGGAGTTCCGTCTGCTGCGACAGATATGCCGGGATCTGTATGACGTCGAGCACGTCGCCGGCGGCTTTCGCCTGCTGCGGAGTGTGGATATCGGAAAGGATCGGCATGCCGAAGTCGCTTCGCACCCGTTCGAGAATGCGGAGCCCCTCTTCGATGCCCGGCCCCTCGTAGTTCTCGAGCGACGATCGATTGTCCTTGCGATACGAAGATTTGTACACCACCGGGATTCCGAGAGCCGCTGTCGCCTCGCGGATCCCCTCCGCGGTACGAAGCGCGATCTCTTCGGTTTCGATTACGCACGGCCCCGCGATCAGACACATGTCCCCGCTCCCGAACCGGACGTCCCCGACTGTCACGATGTTGACGGGTTTCATGATGTCCCTTTCGCGCTCGCTTCGACCTGGCGAGATCCGGCCGCCGCACCCACGAACGCGCGAAAGAGCGGATGCGCGCGAAGCGGGCGCGACCGGAATTCTGGGTGGAACTGACTCGCCATGAAGAACGGATGCTCGGGGATCTCGATGATCTCCACGAGATCGCGTTCGACGCTGCGACCGCTGTCGACGAGTCCGTGCGATCGAAACAGATCCCGGTACTCGTTGTTCACTTCGTAGCGATGGCGATGGCGTTCCGAAATCTCGTCTGTTTCGTAGAGTTCGTGCGCCATCGTGCCCGGATCGATCTTGATGGGCGTCGCGCCGAGACGCATGGTGGCTCCCATGCGATCGATCTCCCGCTGTTCCGGGAGCAGGTCGATGACGCGATGCTCGGCATCCGGCGACAACTCCCCGCTCGTGGCGCCCGGCAGCGAACACGCGTGCCGCGCGAATTCGATGATGGCGATCTGAAGGCCGAGGCAGATTCCGAGGAACGGAATGCGTTCCGTGCGCGCGATGCGTACCGCTTCGATCTTCCCTTCGATCCCCCTGCTTCCGAAGCCGCCCGGAACGAGAATACCGTCGCACGATCGAAGCTTCTCGAGCTCTCTGCCTTCCTGCAGATCTTCCGAGTCGACCCAGACCGGTTCCACGCTGACGCCGTTCGCGACCCCCGCGTGAACCAGCGCCTCGCTGATCGACTTGTACGCGTCCACGAGGTGCACGTACTTGCCGACGATGCCTATGCGGACGGGTTCGCCCGGCTCGAGGGCCGCTTCACACATCCGCTGCCACGGGCCGAGTTCCGGTTCCACGTCGGGCAGTCCGAAGTGACGGGCCACGATGCGGTCGAGCCCGCCGTCGTGCATGGCGAGCGGCACCTGGTAGATCGACTTCGCGTCACGCGATTCGATCACGGCGTCCTTCTCGACGTTGCAGAAGAGCGCGATCTTGTCCTTCACGTTGTCGGGAAGCGGCCGGCTGGTCCGGGTCACGAGAATGTCCGCCTGAATCCCGATCTCGCGAAGTTCCTTCACGCTGTGCTGCGTCGGCTTCGTCTTCATCTCCTGCGAAGTTTCGAGATACGGGAGTTGCGTCACGTGAATGAACAGGCTCGCGCTCTTGCCGACCTGCAGACGCATCTGACGAATCGCTTCGAGAAACGGGAGTGACTCGATATCGCCCACGGTTCCGCCGATCTCGCAGATCACGACTTCGGCGTTCATCTGACGTCCCGCCTCGACGATCCGGCGCTTGATCTCGTCCGTGATGTGCGGGATGACCTGCACCGTGACGCCGAGATACTCGCCTTTGCGTTCGCGCGAGATCACCGTATCGTAGATCTGGCCGGCGGTCGCATTATTGATGCGCGAAAGATCCTGATCCGTGAATCGCTCGTAGTGTCCGAGATCGAGATCGGTCTCGGCGCCGTCGTCGGTCACGAACACTTCCCCGTGCTGGAACGGGTTCATGGTGCCCGGGTCGACGTTGATATAGGGGTCCAGTTTGAGCAGAGTCACGCGGTGACCGCGCGCTTTGAGCAGCATCCCGAGAGAAGCGGCAACGATTCCCTTCCCGATCGACGACATCACTCCGCCCGTGACGAATACGTAGCGTACAGCAGAATCCACCACCAACAGCCCTACTCCTTTTCGCTCGTGGTGAAAGTCGTACGGGCGGCTTCACGGCGCGCCCGCTCCAGATCTTCTATCGTTTCGAC
>JABDJQ010000517.1 GCA_013002425.1 Gemmatimonadota bacterium | reverse complement strand
GCGCCGGCGTTCCGCCTCCCTCCTCCGGCGCCTGCGCCAGAGCGCTCTGCGGCGACCCCGCCAGGGCGATCGCGCCGACGGCAATCACGGCCGCGGCGAGCGCGCGCGGCCTGTACCAGAGCGAGCGCGTCAAAGTAATCAGGAAACCGAGAGTCATCATCGCGTAACCGACATACGTCGGCCACTTGCCCGGATCGTGATTCACCGAGAGCACGGTGCCGAGCCGGTCCTGATCGTACGAAGACTGAAAATGCTTGAACCCTCGATAAGTGAGCGGGTGGTTCATGTAGATCCGGACCGGCATGCCGTCGATCCCGCGTTCTCTGTCGAAGACGCGCACGTGGCTTTCGAAACTCGCGGGGTTCTCGCTCCCCGGATAGGTGATCAGCAGGAAATCGTCGAGATGCACTTCATACGGAACATTGATCCGAATCGGCTTGTAGGCCACCGTCAGCTCCGCATCGCCGACTGTAATTCCCGTGCCGCCGACCCCCCGTACCAGGACCGATTCCGCGCTCGTACCGTCGCGCCCCTCGACCCGGACTTTCACCGCCGCGGGAAGTCGCGTGTCCGTCGACTGGCTCTGGCTGATGGTCGCGCTCGGCCAGAGTTCCGTCGCCATGAACGAAAAGCCGCTGCCCGACACGAGGTCCTTCGGGTTCAGCGGGAAAGGAGCGCCCGCCGCGATCGATTTCTTTTCTCCCGAGGCGTGGCCGCTTGCGTCGGCTTCGACGACCGTCAGCGGAAAGTCCGCCCATGCGGTGGCCGCGCCCGACGCGTCCATCGCGAGCCAGAGATTCTGCCGCAGTACGTAATTTATCTCGGGCCCGGCGGCGGACTGCTGATTGTGGATCGCGTTGAAATCGGGATGGAACGCGAACAGAAGACGCTCGCTCATCGCACCGTCCGGCCCCGTAACGGCGAGGCGCACCGCGGGGTTCACGAGTTCTTCGTTCGGATCCGGTTCCTTGCCCACGCGGAAGCTCCCATGGAACTCCGTGACCGCGATCTCGTACGGCCCCGCGTTCGCGACCAGGTCCGGCGTTACCGCGAGCCTGTGTCTTTTCCCTTCGTGCTCGACGATCAGCTCGCCCAGGCCGGCCCCCGTCACGGGCGCCGCCTCTCCGATACCCGTGAAGTGAATCGAGGCGCTCCCCCCCTGCACGGAGTCACCCGCCTGCAAGACTTCCTGCCGCGTGCCGTTGTTGTCGGCGACCACGACACCTGCCACGGGAGCCCCGTCCGGGCCTTCTTTCCATTCTTCCAGAAGGTGCGGCCAGTATTCGACGACCCGCGTGCTGTAGCGCTCCCCCCCG
>JABDJQ010000515.1 GCA_013002425.1 Gemmatimonadota bacterium | reverse complement strand
CCCTGACTTCCGACCGCCCGTACCGCGCGGCGCTCGATCCCGAAATCGCGATCGCCGAGATCCGCGAGAACGCGGGTACCGTTTTCGATCCCGCGGTCGCGAACCTGTTTATCAAGATTCACGCAAGCGGCGCGGTTCCCCTCGCTGTCGCCCAAGAATTCACTTCGTAGAGCTACCCCCGCACTGCTATAGTTCCGAGTGGCCGACCGGCCGTCCTTTTGCCCCGGCAACCCGGAGTCAGCTTTGTCTTCAATATTCGTTGTGGTGGCGCTTCCCGTGCCGCCGCGCCGTGAATTTACCTATCGACTGCCGGACGCATGGCGCGCCCCCGATCTCGTCGGACGCCGCGCCGTCGTTCCGTTCGGCCCCCGTCAATTGACCGGGGTCATCGTCGAAGTGACCCCGGACCCGCCCCCGGTAGAAGCCAAGGACGTTCTCGACCTGCTGGACGAAGCTCCCCTCGTATCATCGGAAATGCTCGCGCTCACCAGGTGGGTAGCCGAGTACTACGTGGCGAGCTGGGGGGAGACTCTGCGATCGGCGCTTCCCGTCGGATGGAACAAGCGGAGCCGGCGGTACGCGGTGCTGGCGCGCGACCCCGGCGCGGATACTTCGGACCCCGTTCTGAACGAGCTCCGCGGCGAAGAGCGGCTTCCCGTATCGACTCTCGTGAGCCGTCTCGGGAGTGGCGCCGGCGTCGAGAATTCCCTTCGGAAGCTCGCGCGCGCCGGAGCGGTGACGATCGAGTCGGTGCTGGAGGAGACGTCGGGCGCCGCGCGGACGGAAACGTGGGCCGAGATCCTGCCCGCCGGTGCGCTCGACGGATCCGAAAACGAACTGCGCTCCAACGCCGTTCGCCAGCGCGAATGTCTCCTTTACCTCCGTCAGAAGCGCAAAGCGCTACGGGCGGAGCTCACGGGGCGATTCGGGAAGGCCGTGTTCGGGCTCGAAAAACGCGGGTTGCTGCAGTTCGTGGAAGAGGATCGTATGCGGATCGCGGACGGTTCGCTGCAGAAGTACGCGCCGGAGGGGCGCGTGCTCACGCGCGAGCAGAAAGAAGCGCTCGCCCCGATTCTCGCGGCCGTGAACGAGAAGAGATACGAGACGTTTCTGCTGCACGGCATTACGGGATCCGGAAAGACGGAAGTGTATCTTCAGGCGGCGACAAAAGTGCGCGAGGGAGGGCGTTCCGTACTGGTGCTGGTCCCGGAAATCGCGCTCACGCCCCAGACGGTGGGACGGTTTCGCGCCCGCTTCGGTGCCGATACCGCGGTCATTCACTCGGCTCTCACTCCAGCGGAACGCCATGACACCTGGCGCGGGATCGCGCGCGGCGCGTTTCCGGTCGTGGTCGGCGTTCGCTCGGCCATCTTCGCGCCCCTGCCGAACCTCGGGCTCATCATCGTGGACGAAGAGCACGACACGAGCTACAAGCAGAGCGAGTCCCCCCGGTATCACGCCCGGGACGTGGCCGTCGTGCGCGGCCGCCAGAACGGGATCCCCGTGGTTCTCGGAAGCGCGACTCCGAGCCTCGAGTCTTACGGGAACGCGGTCTCGGGTAAATATCGGAAGATGCGCCTCGACAGCAGAATCGGCAACCGGCCTCTCCCCGTGGTCGAGGTCGTCGACATTCGCGACGTTCCGTATCCCGCCCGGAAGAGCGTGCTCGCGCCGCTCCTGCTCGAGCGGATCGCGCAGGCGCTCAGCACCCGGAACCAGGTCATGATCTTTCTGAACCGCCGCGGATTTTCGCCCTTTCTGACGTGCGGCGACTGCGGATGGGCGCCCCGCTGTCCTCACTGCGACGTGACCTACACGTTTCACAAGCGGGAGAACGTACTCCGGTGCCACTATTGCGGCACGGAGCAGCGCCCGCCCGCCAAATGCCCCGAATGCGAAAGCGAGAAGCTCGACTTTCGCGGGATCGGGACACAGCGCGTGGAAGAGGATCTTCTCGCGGCGTTCCCGTCCGTGCGTATCGCCCGGATGGATCTCGATACGACACGGCGCAAGGATTCGGCGCGTCTCATTCTCGAGCTGTTTTCGAACCGTGAAATCGAGATTCTCGTCGGCACGCAGATGATCGCCAAAGGGCACCATTTCCCCGGAATCTCGCTCGTCGGCGTGATCAACGCCGACACGGCGCTCCACCTTCCCGATTTCCGGGCGGGCGAACGCACGTTCCAGCTGATCACGCAGGTATCGGGGCGGGCCGGTCGGGGGGACGAACCGGGAGAAGTGGTTCTGCAGTCGTTTCACCCGGAGCACTACTGCATTCACGCGGCGTCGTCCCACGATTACGATACGTTCGTGGCCCACGAGATGAAGGATCGCGAGGAGCTCAAGTACCCGCCGTTCTCGCGGGTCGTTTCGTTCACCTTCCGCGGGAAACGGGAGAATGTGACGCGGGAGGCGGCGCACGCGTTCCTGGCCTATCTCCGGGCGGACGAGCATACGACCAGCCGCGTCTGGGAACTGCTCGGCCCGACGCCGGCTCCGATCGCCAAAATCAGGGATCGCTGGCGCTGGCGGGTGCTGCTGAAGGGGAAGCTGGAAACCTGGGGGGCGCTCAGGAAGCGGCTCGGACAGATGCTCGATCACTGGGACGGCACCCCTCTCGGGCGCCGGGTGCAGACCGCGGTGGACGTCGACGCGTTCGATCTGCTCTGATCACCGGAACCCGATGCCCGGGCGGGGGGTGCCAACCCTCGAGACTGCCCTGTCTGTGGAGCCGATTTCCGCTTGACACCCCCATTCTTCATTCTTATGGTACCGGTTGATCTCGGGAACCCATCCTGACATGTTCCGAACGACTTCCACTATCAGGCAATTCGAGGTGCGAACCATGCGTAACTTCCTGCGTTTATCACTCCCGGCCTTTACCGTTCTTCTGATCGGGCTTTCCTGCGCCGGCAATCCCAACTTCATCGGCGGCAAGAACTATGTGAAGCAGGGAGTGTGGGACAAGGCCGCGAACGAGTTCGAACTGGCGATCGAGGCCGATCCGAGCAACGCGGAGGCGTATTACTACCTGGGGTGGGCGCGAACGGAAACGGGCGAATTCCAGAAGGCGGCCGAGGCGTTCTCGCAGTGTCGCGCGATGAGCGACGAGTTCGACGAACAGTGCGATCAGAAAGCCAAATCCCACTTCGACAATCTCGCGGCCCAGGGCCAGCAGGCGAAAGAGGCGGGGAACTTCAAACTCGCGGCCGAGAAATTCGATCTCGCTCTCCTGCTGCTCGACTCGAACGTGGATGCGTTTCTTTACGCGGCGGACATCGACGCGCAGATGGGGAATATCGACGAGGCGGTTGCCATGTACGAACGCGCCCTCGAACTGGAGCCCGAGAATCCGGGCGGACTGGCGAACTACGCACTTCTGCTCGACGACAACGGCCGCTATCTCGACGCGATTCCGGTTTATCAGCGCTATATCGAAGTGGCGGACGAGTCGCACAAGGAAGCGGTGCGGGGCACGATCTGCATTCTCTACGGCAAAGCCGGCGACGAGCAGAGAGAACTCGAATGCTATCAGGAGCTCGGGAACGTGATCCCGCTTCTGAACAAGGCGCACGAAGCGTATCAGGCCGAGAATTATGACGAGGCCGTGAACCTGTATTCGACGGTACGCCGGGTATCGGAACCCGGCTCCGAGGAGTACTTCGAAGCCTCTTACAATACGATGGTGACGTATTACCGCATGGAAGACTTCGGGAACGCGATCGAGATCGGCGAGACCCTCGTGGAAGAAAAAGCGAACGACCCGCAGGTCTGGCGTCTTCTCGGCAACAGTTACTCGAAAGCGAAACGCCCGCAGGACTCCCTGCGAGCCCTGAAGAAGGCCGAGGATCTCTCCCGATAACGGGGGGATTCCGGTTGACACCAGCGAGAGAGGAACGTACAATTTTCAGGAATTGGCGATTCGGCCGATTCTACCAATCGAATCTTCACGACCAATCTCATCATCGTGAGCACCCCATCCCAGGATGCGTATTCCGTAGACCTTTCGAGCGAGCGGACGCTACGGACCGGAGTGGAAATGCGGCGCGGGGCGATCGGTCGATCCTAATCAATCTTCAAGTGAGGTGAGTGGAGTGGATCTTGCGGCTCTGAAGAGCAAGACGATGCCCGAACTCCTCGAAGTGGCGCAGGAGCTCAAGCTCAGCGGCACGAGTGGGCTTCGGAAACAGGAGTTGATCTTTCGGATTCTGGGCGCCCAGACCGAAAAGAACGGGCTGATCTTCGGACAGGGCGTTCTGGAAATCCTTCCGGAAGGTTACGGCTTCCTGCGTTCGCCCGAGTACATGTATCTGCCCGGCCCTGACGACATTTACGTCTCTCCTTCGCAGATCAAGCGATTTGACTTGCGAACGGGGGACACCGTGTCGGGCCAGGTGCGGCCGCCGAAAGAGAGCGAACGCTACTTCGCGCTTCTGAAGGTCGAAGCCGTCAACTTCGAGAATCCGGACGCCATCAAGTCGAAGACGTTCTTCGACAGCCTGACTCCGCTCTACCCGGACGAAAAGCTGGTGCTCGAGCACAGCCCGGACGAGATCTCGACGCGTATCATCGACCTTCTCTGCCCGATCGGGAAGGGACAGCGCGGACTCATCGTGTCGCCGCCGAAGAGCGGAAAGACCGTGTTTCTGCAGCAGGTCGCGAACGCAATCAGCGAGAACCATCCGGAAGTCATTCTGATCGTTCTGCTGATCGACGAGCGTCCGGAAGAAGTCACGGACATGCAGCGCTCGGTGAACGGCGAAGTGATCAGCTCGACCTTCGACGAACCGGCCACGCGCCACGTCCAGGTTGCCGAGATGGTCATCGAGAAAGCGAAACGTCTGGTCGAGCACGGCAAGGATGTCGTGATTCTGCTCGACTCGATCACGCGCCTCGCCCGCGCCCATAATACGGTCGTGCCCCATTCGGGCAAGATCCTGTCGGGTGGTGTCGACTCGAACGCGCTCCAGCGTCCGAAACGCTTCTTCGGGGCGGCGCGGAACATCGAACATGGCGGCAGTCTCACGATTATCGCCACGGCGCTCATTGACACGGGCTCCCGAATGGACGATGTAATCTTCGAGGAGTTCAAAGGTACGGGGAACATGGAACTGGTCCTCGACCGCAAGCTGGCGGATCGCAGAATCTGGCCGGCGATCGATATCAATCGCTCCGGAACGCGTAAGGAAGAACTCCTGATGCCGCCGGACGTCTTGAATCGTGTGTGGATCCTGCGTAAGTTCCTGAATGAACGGAACAGCATCGAGGCGATGGAGTTTCTGATCGAACGCCTCGGACGCGCGAAGTCCAACAAGCAGTTCCTGGAATCGATGAATCAGTGAGGGAACGATCATGAGAAAAGGTATTCATCCCGAGTACAAGGTTTCGAAGGTAGTCTGCGTCTGCGGCAACGTGATCGAGGTCGGCTCGACGGTCAAGGATCTCCATGTGGAAATCTGCTCCGCCTGCCACCCGTTCTTTACGGGCCGTCAGAAGCTTGTCGATACGGCCGGTCGAGTCGAGCGCTTCCGCAAGAAGTACGGCATCGAAGATCCGGACGAGGACGGCGCCAAGAATTAGCTCGCTTTCTGGAAACGGGTCCGGCCGTGTCACAGTGTGATCGGCCGGGCTTTTCTATGCGTGTACGGTTTCGGGGGAACGAATGAGCGAGAGCCGACTCGGCACCACGATGTTCAACAAGGTCGGCGGCCAGGCCGTGATCGAGGGCGTCATGATGCGCGCGCCCGGCGGCATCGCGACGGCGGTCCGACGCCCTGACGGGACGATCTCGATCCGGAAGCGTGTGTTCCGGTCGCTCGGCGAACGCTTCGCGATATTCCGCCTTCCCGTGTTTCGCGGCGCCGTGGCGCTGATCGAAACCATGGCGATCGGTATGGGCTCGCTGATGTGGTCCGCCGAGGAGTCCGAAGGGAAGGAGAGCGGCGAAGAAGACAGGATCAGCATGAGCCTGGTTCTCACGGTTGCCGTTTCGCTGACCGTCGGTATCGCGTTTTTCTTCTACCTTCCCCTCGTGCTCACGGATCTCACGGGCGTCAAGGACGGTGTTCTCTACAATCTGATCGACGGCGCCATCCGCCTCGCATTTCTCTTCCTCTATATATGGG
>JABDJQ010000495.1 GCA_013002425.1 Gemmatimonadota bacterium | reverse complement strand
GGAGAGCGCGATTCCGATATAGTTGATCACCGAGGCGAGGGGGTTGAAGAAACGGAAGCGGGTCCCGTAGATGTCCTCGAAGCGGACGTGCCACTCCGTGCGCGCCTTGTCGTCGGTCCATCTCTCGAAGTTGTCGGCATAATACCGTTTGCCGGGAAGCAGGTGCAGGTCGATCAGAGTTCGCTGAGAGGGAACCGCCTCCTTCCGGAGATCCTCGACCTGCGTGCTTGTCATCCTGTCGTTGCTCGACAGCATGAAGAAGTTGGCGCCGTACGAAGTCCATGTGAACCGGATCGTCGAAAAAACCGTCACGCCGAGAAGGACTGCGAGGACCATGAGGCGCATGCGCGCCAGTTTGCGTTCGGCGACGGAACCGGGGATGTCGATCGCGACGATCTTCGCAAGCCGCGTCACGTCCTGCTCCCAGCGCTCGTCAGTGATCGAGATGCCGTTCAGTCTTGCGAGCGCGGCAAGCTTTTCGGGGAGTTCGGCCCGGGAGGGCATGCGCGTGTCCTCGACGAGGACCGGAAACACGGGAACGCCGCTTTTCAGCGCAAACTCGATTTCACGCGAAAGAATGTCGGCCGGGTCGTCGAGGCGCCGCGATGCTCCTTCGTCGTTCGACGCGTTCAGCCAGTTCGGGCCGATCAGAACGATCACGGCATCCGTTCCCGTGAGCGTCTTGTCGATGACCTCGTCGAACTTCGCGCCCGCGCGGATCCCGCCGACGTCACGAAACACGCGGTCTTCGCCGAAGTACGCCTTCAGGCTGTCTGCAAGCCTGCCCGCGACCCCCGGGGAATCGGCGCGCCGATAGCTGATGAAGATCTTGCCTTCCGGTTCGAGCGGATTCATCTCACTCCTCCTTCGGCAGCTGGAAGAGAACGTCGCCGCTTTCGTGTCCGGCGAGCTGGCCGAAAGTCGGCGTCTGGTATCCGCCGATCTGCGCCGCGACGTTCGCGACCCTCTCTTCGAGAAAACTGAACAGCTCCGTTGCGGTGAAGTCGCCGCGCTCGGATGCAAGGTCGCCCCGGAGCGCGCCGAGCAGCTGGTTCGTAAATGCCGAGTGATCGGTATCGCTGATGTCGAGAACTTCCTGGTCGGCCGCGCCCGACGTGATGGCGACACGGGCTTTACGTTTCAACATATCACGTGTGCGGCGATCGGCGCCCGACCGGAGCGTCAGCAGCCCCGAAAAACACGAATCGAAGATGTAGAGGATGTGGCGGCACGGCAGATATCCGCACCAGAAGCTGAGATCGGACATCGGGATCAGGTTCGGCGAAAGGCCTTTCGGCGCGTCGACGGGAACGACGTAGCCGCGCTTCTGCCCGTCCGGCGTGTGCTCCGTGTGTCCGTGGCCCGCGAAGAAGAGCACGAAGAGGTCGTCTTCCTGCACACGCGGGGAGAGTTCTTCGGCGATCGCGCAATAGATTCCGGCGCGCGTCGCCCTTTCACTCTCGATAACGTGCGGTTCGAACGCGAAGCGCTCCTGCAGCGTGTTCGCGACTTCGCGCGCGTCGTTCTCTCCGTTCTGAAGCGGAGTCCAGTTCGTGTAGTCGTTAATGCCGATACAGAGGCAGTGCCGGGCGCGATACGCGCTTCGGCCCCGTGCCGGCGCTGTCGGCGCGCCGATCGCGCCGCCCACGATCATCGCGCGCTTCCCGTGTTTTGCAGGGGTGCGGGGCGCCTTCGCGGGAGCGGACTTCTTCCGGACATTGCGCCGCGGTGTGTCTTCGCGCGCGTCTTCGCGCGCGCCTTCGCGCGCGCCTTCGCCACCGTCGCCACTGTCGCCGCTGCTGTCAGCGTCACCGCCGATCGCGATCGTTTCGACCGATCTGCCCTCGCCCCGCCAGAGCTTGACGCAGTCAGCCGTGCCTCCCCTGCCGTCGCCCGGTTCCCCGTCCCATACGGCGAGCAGGATCGCTTCCTCGTCGAGGCGTTTTGCGAATCGAACGGCCGCATCGTAAACGGCTTCGTTGCAGCGCTGGAACGACTCTTCGATGGCCGCCGGTTCGGCGGGCACGGCGTCGAGGAGTGTTTCCACTTCGACGCGCGGGTCGTCGAGCGCGCGGTCGAAGCGCCGCCGCCATTCGGGAGCGACGGAGATGCGCGCGAAGTCTTCGCGCGGGAACGGGAGGAAAACGCGCGCGCTCCCGCCGCGTTCCAGCAGTTCTTCGAGAAACAGAAGATCCGAGCCGCCGGCGGCGGATGAGAACCCGAAGCCGACCGCGTGTTCGTGCAGCCGTTCACGAATGGCAAGACGGACCTCGCCGACTTTCTCTTCGGGGAAGCGCGGCTTCGCGCGGTCCGCCTCGTCGATCCTGTGCCCGCTGAACGCCGCAATGCGCGGAACGGCGAGCACTTCGTCGAGCGTATCGGGCGCGATTCCCAGATTGGCGAGATCGCTCCTGGCTTCGCGGCGCATGATGGCGATGTTCTGCACGGCGCTCCAGTCCGCGGCTACGACCCGGCGATATTCCCTGCGGGCGGCGTCCAGGTCGCCGAGAAGAAGCTGCGCCTGCGCTTTGGTCGCGGCCTGCCAGTAGTCGACCTCGGAGCCGGGGATCGCCTCGATCGCGGCCAGCACTTCGCCCGCGATCCGCCTCGACTCCTCCGGTTCTTCGATCGTGAGCGCGAGAGAAGCGGCGTTGATTCCCGTGTAGTGGTTCGGTTCGGCGTCGTACGAATCGCGATAGGCCTGGTACGCCGCCTGCAGCAGCGCGGGATTACCGGTCTTCCGCCATTTCTGTTTGTAACGTCCGCCGAGAAGTCCCGCGGTCTCCGAATCGAAGTGCCCCGCCGCGCGCAGACTTTCGAGCAGGCGAATCGCCTCGTCGACTTTGCCCGTCTTCGCACACGCGAACGCGCGGAGCTGATCCGCGCGCACACCCTCGACATCGGCGAGAACTTCGAGGGCGTGTTCCGGAGAAGCGAGTTCGATCAGTTCCTTCGCAACGAGTAGAGAAGCGGCGGGTGGTGGTGTTTCTTTCGAACGCCACTGGAACCAGAGGGCGCGGAGAGAGCCGGCGCCGGCGACTACGGATTCGCGAACCTGCTTCGCAAGCTCTTCCGGGGCGTCTTTTTCAGTGAGTTGGGGAGCGTTTGACATGATGGTTGACTCTCATGGTACGGCTGCCGAGAGTACGCTGTCAACGATGGGCATCGACCTCTGCTCACAGGCGTGTCTATAATAGATACGAAACGAGGAGACGCCTATTGAGCCCCCGCCTTCATGCCCTTTTGATCGGCATCGATTACTACTATCCTCCGACGGACCCTGACGTTCGGCCTATCTCCTGCCTGCGCGGCTGTGTCAACGACATCGCGATGGTCGAACAGTTTCTGCGAACGAAGCTGAACGTATCCGACGATCGCATCGAAACACTGACCTCGACGAATCGATCGCCCGAACCGCCGCCCGAGTCGCCCGATCGAATCCCGACGTACGCGAACATCGTGAAAGCGTTTCGCCGCATGCGCGCGCGCATGAGCGCGGGCGATCAGATTTACGTTCACTACGCCGGGCATGGAGGGCGCGTGCCGACGCGGTTCCCCGAACTGAAGGGAACGAGCGGGCTCGACGAAACACTGATTCCGGCCGACGTGCGGCTTCCCGGCGCGCAGCACCTGCGCGATATCGAACTCGCCCATCTCCTGCGCGAAATGGTGGATGACGAACTGCTCGTCACGATCGTGCTCGACAGCTGCCATTCGGGAGGCGCGACGCGTTCCGACGGTTACAGCGCGGTGCGCGGGATCGGGGCGCCCGACCGTACGCCGTTTCCCGACATGAGTCTCGTGGCGGATGACGACAGCCTGCGCGCGAGCTGGCGCGCGGCCCGCGGACCGGCGACCCGGTCGGTCACGGTGGGCGGCGGCTGGCTGCCCGCGCCCGAGGGATACGTCCTGCTCTCGGCATGCCGCGCTTCGGAACTCGCGCGCGAAATTCAGGTCGGCGACAAGAAGCACGGCGCGCTCACCTACTGGTGGCTCGAGGCGCTCGGCCGGCTCGGTACGGGCGCGAGTTATAAGGCGCTGCACGATCGCATCGTCGGGAAAGTGCACGGGACGTACCCCGACCAGACGCCGCAGCTTCAGGGGGAAGGGAGCCGCGTCGCGTTCGGCACGGAGCGTGTCGAGTCGCACTTTTCCGTGAGCGTCGTTTCGTTCGACGAAGAGACGGGGAGCGTGCGCCTGAATGCCGGAAGGGCGCACGGCATCGGGAAGGGAGCGCTCTTCATCGTCTATTCCGCGGGCGCCGACATCGAAAACGTCGGGCAGCGCGTTGCGATCGTCGCGATCGAAAGCGTGGAGAGCGCCACGTCGACTGCGAAAGTCGTGGAGTCGCTCCGTGACGAGCCGATCGAATCAGGCGCGCCCGCCGTTCTCACGGATCCGGGGACCATTACGCTGCAGCGAAGAGTCGCGATCGAAGGCGCGACGGAGAGTCGTCGTGGCGCCGCCGGCGCCGCCGGCACCGTCGGCGCGGAAGCGCTCGATGATGTCGCGATGCTGCTCCGTGACGGCGCCGGACAGTTCCTGAAGCTCGACGAATCCGGCGATGCCGCGGACTTTCTCGTGGCTCTCGACACGGATGGTTCGTTCGCGATTCGCGATGCGGCGGGCGAACCGCTTCCGTTTCTGCCGCCGCCGATCAAGTCCGACACGAGCAACGCGGCGCGAAAGCTCGTCGATCGTGTGGATCATCTGGCGCGCTACCGGAACGTATGGGAGCTCGCGAACGACGACCCGCTTTCCCCGCTTGCCGGAGCTCTCGAAGTAGAGCTAACGGGAGTGCAGGAGAATTACGAGCCGGGTTCTACGCCTCAGCCGGTTCCGTTCGACGATCCGGGAAACACGCCGGTCATGGCCGAGGGCGAATGGACGTTCCTCAGGATCAAGAATACTTCCACCGAAACGCTGAACGTCACGGTTCTCGATCTCGACGGTTCCCGCGCGATCACGCAGATCTTTCCCGGGCGTGACGACTCGGCTTACATGCCGTTCGATCCGGGACAGGAAGTCACGCTTCCGCTTTGCGCGAGCCTTCCCCGCGGCGCGGCCATGGGTCTGGACCTGCTCAAGGTTTTCGCGACGACGGGGCCGACGAGCTTTCGATGGCTCGAGCTTCCGCCGCTCGACGGTCCCGCGACACGCGGCGTCAGCGGTCGCGCAAAGTCGCCGGACGATGCAGGCGGCGCTTCCGCTTCGCGACCGGCCGAGCCGGAGTCCGCTCTCGAAACGCTGCTGGCTGCGGTGGCCGTGAACGCGCCGCAGTCGCCCCGGCTTCGCTACCGTTCGAACCCCGTGTCGGACTGGACGATGGCGCAGGTGGAACTTCGCGTGCGGCGCGGGCGCCGGTCGCCAGGAACGAAGGACGCGGACGGCGGATCGAACGCGGCGAGCGAGCCCGAAGACGCTTCCGACACGTCTTCCTCCGACGACGACCGCACGGTCAGCGACAACGATCTTTCCGGCGCCGCGACCGTGACCACGCCGGCAAGCGCGACCCGCGGATCGAGCACGCGCACTTCGCGCCTGTTTCCCGTCGAGAACTGGGACCGCTACGAGTTCATCTCCTTCATCGGCGGCGGCGGCATGGGCCGCGTCTTCAAGGCGTTCGACCGGACGCTCGGCCGCCCGGTCGCGCTCAAGTTCATTTACGGCGACGATCCCGAACTGGTCGAGCGTTTTCAGCAGGAAGCACGCGCGCAGGCGCGGGTCGAACACGAGCGCGTCTGCAAGATCTACGAAGTAGCGGAGATCGAAGGGAAGCCGTACATCGCGATGCAGTTCGTGGACGGCGTTCCGCTCGGACGCGCCGCCGAGCAGATGACGCTCGAACAGAAGCTCGTCATGATGATGGAAGTGGCCGAAGGCGTGCACGAAGCGCATCGCGCCGGCCTGATCCATCGCGACCTGAAACCGTCGAACATCGTGGTCGAAAAGACGCAGGACGGATGGAAGCCGTTCGTGATGGACTTCGGGCTCGCGCGCGAAACCGACTCGGTCGGCATGACGATGACGGGCGCGCTCCTCGGGACACCGCTCTATATGTCGCCCGAGCAGGCGCGCGGCGAAGTGCACGATCTGGACCGGCGATCCGACGTGTACAGTCTCGGCGCCACGTTCTACGAGATTCTGGCCGGCCGCCCGCCGTTCGAGGGAAACACGCCGCTCGAAATCCTCGTGCAGGTCATGAACGATCTGCCGCCCCGCATGCAGAAAGGGAGCCTCGCGGTTCCGCAGGATCTCGAATCGATCGCGCAGAAGTGCCTGCGCAAGAATCGCGACGATCGCTATGTTTCCGCCCGCGCTTTCGCCGAAGACATCCGCCGGTATCTCGACGGGGAGCCGATCGAAGCGCGTCCTACCACGTGGCTCTACAGGATGCGGCGCAAAGCCGCGCGCAACAAACCCGTGGTCGCCATTGCCGGCGTCGCGTTCGTGGCGCTTCTGATCGCGCTCGGATGGGGCGCGCGCAACCAGTGGGAGGCCGCGCAGCGCTCGCGGCTCGCGCAGTCGTTCGGTCAGCAGGTGGAACGGATCGAAGCGATCGCGCGCTACAGCGCGATGGCGCCGCTTCACGACATTCGACCCGAGCGCGCGATGATCATGAGCAACATGGACGACCTCGAGCAGCGCATGGCGGAGGTCGGCGATCTCGCGCGCGGTCCCGGCAACTACGCTCTCGGGCGCGGCTTTCTCGGGCTGCGCTCGTACGAAGAGGCGCGTGCGCGTCTCGAAACGGCCTGGGAGGATGGCGATCGGGAACCGGAGGTCGCTTACGCGCTCGGAGTCGTGATGGCGTATCTGTATCAGGACGCGCTCTCTGCGGCGAACGAGCTTCGAAGCGAAGAGGAGCGTGAAGCGGAACGGCGCCGGATCGAAATCGAGTATCGCGACCCCGCGCTCGACTATCTGCATCAGATGGAGGGGCTCGAGGTGGAGTCGCCCGAGTTCGTCGCGGCGATACTCGCGCTCTGCGAGGGAGACTTCGACGAAGCGCTCCGCCAGTCGCACATGGCATACGACAGGCTCAGCTGGTTTTATGAAGCGCGCGAACTCGAGGGGCGGGTGTACGTGGCGCGCGGGCAGGAGCAGGCGAATCGCGGCGAATACGAACAGGCTCTCGAATCCTTTCGGCTGGCCCGCGCTTCGTTCGAAGCCGCGTCGGAAATTGCGGGAAGCGATCCGCGCGTCTACGAGGGAATCGGCGAACTCGCGAACTGGATGATGTTTCTCGAAGTGACCGGAGGCGGCGGAGAAGTGGACGCGCCGCTCGATCTCGGGCTCGAGGCGCGCGACGCGCTGCTGACGCTGAACCCCGACGACGCGCAAGCGTATCTGCTCGGCTGCCGGCTTCACGAACGCGTGGCCGACTATCGCATCAGCCGCGGGCTCGATCCGGGCGAGCATCTCGTGCTCACGATGGCGGACGCGGAGCGGGCGCTCTCCGTCGACTCGACGCAGGCCGATACCTGGGAGCGGCTCGGGACGGCGCACAAGCTCGCGGCACAGCATGAGGGGAGCGCCGGCGAGAACCCGTCAGCCAGCTACGCCGAAGCCGTGTCCGCGTATGAACGGGCGCGCGAACTGGCTCCCTCCGCGGCGCTCGACAACCGGATCGGTCTTCTCTACAAGTCGGTCGCGGCGGATCGCATGAAGCGTGGCGAGGATCCTTCCGGAGATTTCGCGCGCGCGATCGCGTCTTTCCGCGCGGCGCACGAGCGCGACGCCGGCCGATCCGAAGTGCTGCTGAATCTGGGCGCGACCTATCTGGCGCTCGCGCGCCATCAGACGGGCTCGGGCGTCGAGCCGCTCGCCACGCTGGAAGACGCGGCGGACGCCTATCATCAATCGCTCGCGCTGAACCCGAAGCAGCCGATCGCGTCCTACTATCTGGCGCGTTCGTACCAGGACCAGGCGTACTATCTCCAGAACCACGGCGAGGAGAGTGAGGTTCAGCTCGACAGCGCGATCGCGGTCTACTCGCGCGCCATTGAAGACAACCCCGAAACGGCGTACCTCGCCCACCTGATCGACGGCAAGGGAAACGTACAGCTGCTCAAGGCAAAGAGAGCGATCGATGACGGCGAGCCGGCAACCGGCTTCCTTCGATCGGCCATCGCATCGTTCGAGGGCGCGCTCGAAGCGAACCCGAACTACTGGCACTCGCACAACAATGTCGCTCATGCCTGGACCGTACTCGCTGAGTACGAAGCTGGTTTCGGCCGTGATCCGCAAGGCGCCGTCGAGCAGGCTCTCGCGGAGAGCGAAAGAACGATCGAACTGAGCCCGGAGCACTACTGGGCGAAGCTGAACGTCGCATCGGCACTTTGCGTGCGCGCGGAGTACGAGATGACACATGGCCGTGATCCGGGCGCGACCCTGGCGGCTGCAAGGGAAGCGCTCGATCACGTCTGGAGCGTGAACCCCAATTCCAGTTCCGCGTTCATTGCGCTCGGTCGTCTCGCGCTGCTCGAAGCCGCCTGGCTGGTGGAGAATGCGGGTGAACCCTTATATTTGATCAGTGAAGGTCTTGGCGCAGTTGCGAGCGCGATCGAGATTGATTCGCTCGACGCAGACGCCTTTCTCATGCGATCGGAGCTGCTTTCCGCGCGCGCGAAGTGGAGAATTTCAGAAGGATTCGATGTCGGACCTGATCTGCAGGATGCGGAAGCAGCGGTCGAAACGGCGCTCCGTTTGAACGAAGGTTCACCGGAGGCGATGGCGCATCGGGGCGTCGTCCTGTACTATCAGGCGCAGGTCGAATCGACGAACGCAGAGAGAGCTTTACTCGCAAAAGGCGCAAGCGTCGCGCTCGGAGAGGCGCTCGACCGCGGACCGCATCTCCGTTTGAAGCACGCGTCCGAACTCGACCAGATCCGGCGGTTCCTGATCGCCGCCTCCCCCAACTCGAAGGAGAACTGACATGAGCAGCAATCACGAAATCACCATTTCCGTCGTCAACGGAGCGATCGTCCTCAGCAATACCGCGGAAAACGCGGCACCCGGCGACACGATCACCTGGAGTACGACCGACACGACGTATTCATTCACAGTCAGCTTTGCTCAGGCCAGCTGGCCCTTCTCCGATTCCTTCACGGACAGCAATCCGATTTCGGTGTCGAACGGATCGAACGGCGGACCGCATACCGTGCACACCGTAGCCGCCGCCGAGCAGGATCCTTACACCGTAACAGCGTTCTCCGATCGTCGCGACGACCCGCCCACGACGCAGGGCGAGATCGACGTCGCGCGGCCGTAGTTCGCGCAGCTTCGTTATCGCAGGGGAATCGGGTGGGTCGGTCGGGTAGGTCAGTCGGTTCTCACGGCCGGTCGTGCCGCGCCGCGATCTTCGAAACCGCGTCGATCACGAGCGCTTCGAACGCGAACGCCTGATCGTCATCCGCCGGCAGCCCGTTTACCATGATCGCAAACGCGTAAAGCGGCGCGTCGTCTGCGTCCGTGTAATAGCCCGCCAGGCATCGCGTTCCCTGAAACGATCCGGTCTTCGCCCTGATACGCGCGCGGTGCTCGTCCGCCATCGGATGCGTGCCGAGCTTGCGGTGTCCTTCCGCAAGCGGCACGACCCCGGCAAACACGAAATCGTCCTCCTTCGTCGCTTCGATCAGGGCCCAGGTGAGATGAGAAGGCGCGAGCAGGCTGGTACGCGAGAGGCCGGAACCGTCGTCGATCCTGACGGGCGGACCGGCCGGAAGTCCCCGCTCCCGCAGAATCGCGAGCGCGCCCGTCTCTTCTGCAGGACTTCCGCCCGTGGCCGGTTCTCCGGCCGTTGCGATGGCGAGGTGACGCGCAAGGCATTCCGCGCCGAGGTTGTCGCTCTCGTCCAGGATGCGCTTTGCGATTTCGGCGAGCGGATCGCTGAAGTGAGCGGCGGCGCGTACGTGCGTGGTGAAGTCGGTCGGCTCGTACGTAACGCGGATTTCTCCCCCGCACTCGATACCGTAACGAACGAGCGCCCGTCGAAACCAGAGGCCGGCGTACCGCGCGGGGTCGCTCACGGCAACGGCGAGCCGCGCGTTCTCGCGCTTCAGCCCGAGGATCCCCGTCACTTCCATCGTGCCCGCCTCGCGGTGAAGGCGCGCGCTCACGGCACGGCGGTTTCCGGCGGCCGTAACGGCGCTCGTTTCGAGCGCGATGTGCGACGGGAGGTCCGGTTCGATGCGAACGCGCGCCGGGCTACCGGCATCCGTGCCGGGGCGAATGTCGACGATCACGACGTTGTGCCCCGCGTTCATCGAACTGACCGGCGCGCAATAGAAC
>JABDJQ010000492.1 GCA_013002425.1 Gemmatimonadota bacterium | reverse complement strand
GACACAGATGGGGGAATACTGGGCCGAGAATACCGCGTCCGGTCACGTCAACATTTCGGGCCGTCCCCTCATCTTCATCGAACCCGAAGGGGAGCATGCCGCTGCCGCAGTAACGGCGGGCATGTCGATGAGCGGTCTGCGGGCATCGAACTTCTCCTCCGGCCAGGGCATCGCCTATATGCACGAGTCGCTCTACGCGGCCGTCGGCAAACGTCTGACATACGTGCTCAACATCGGCGCGCGGGCCATGACGAAGTCGAACCTGAACGTGCACGCCGGGCACGACGACTACCATTGCATCGACGACACCGGCTTCTTCCAGCTCTTCGCGAAAGACGCGCAGGCCGCCGCCGACCTGAACATCATCTCGCACCGGATCGCCGAACTCTCGCTCACTCCCGGAGCGATCGCCCAGGACGGGTTCCTCACCACCCATCTGATTGAATCGCTCATGGTGCCCGAGCGCGAGATGATCGCCGAGTACCTCGGCAGTCCCGAAGACATGATCGAAACGCCGACCCCGGCCCAGCGGATCATCTACGGCGACAAGCGCCGCCGCATTCCGATCCTCTGGGACGTCGACAATCCCGTCATGGCGGGCCTCGTGCAGAATCAGGACGCATACATGCAGAGTGTCGCCTCGCAGCGTCCGTTCTTCTTCGACCACATTCGAGAACTCACCGACCGCGCCATGGACGATTTCTACGAACTGACCGGGCGCCGCTACGCGCGGATCCAGACCTACAAGGTCGACGACGCGGACTACCTGATCCTCGGACAGGGCAGCCTGATCCCGAGTTCCGAAGCCGTGGTCGACTACCTGCGCGAAACCCGCGGGATCAAGGTCGGCGTAGTCAACATGGTCATGTTCCGCCCGTTCCCCGGCGATCTGCTCGCCGGCATCATCCGCGGACGCAAGGGTGTGGCCGTGCTCGAACGCCTCGATCAGCCGCTCGCGACCGACCTGCCTCTCATGCGCGAGATCCGGGCGACCGTGGGCAAATGTATCGAGAACGGCGTGGACCCGAAGAACCCGGTCTACAGGGAACTGCCGGCCTACACGAAGCTGCAGGACGCGCCTCCCCTCTACTCCGGTTCGTTCGGAATGGGCAGCCGCGACCTCCAGCCCGAGGGGATCGTCGGCGCGGTCGAGAACATGCTCGAAGGCGGCCCCAGAAAGAAGATGTTCTATCTCTCCATCGACTTCCTCCGCGACAAGGCGATCACGCCGAAACAGGAGATGTACCAGGAGACGATCGAAGAGGCGTACCCGGACGTGCGCGCGCTCGCCGTCCATGGATCGGAGAACCCGAACCTGATGCCCGAGAACAGCATCACGGTCCGCTTCCACTCGGTCGGAGGCTGGGGAGCGATTACGACGGGCAAGAACCTCGCCATGACGCTCTTCGACCTGCTCGGATATCACATCAAGGCGAACCCGAAGTACGGTTCGGAGAAGAAGGGGCAGCCGACCACCTATTACCTCTCGGCCGCTCCCGAGCCGATCCGGATGAACAGCGAGTACTTCTACGTCGACGTCGTCCTCTCGCCGGACCCGAACGTGTTCCATCATACGAACGCGCTGGCCGGCCTCAAGGAAGGCGGCATCTTCATACTGCAGAGCGAACTCTCGCCGGAGGAGACGTGGAAGTCGATCCCGATCCCGTTCCAGAAGACGATCAAGGACAAGAAGATCAAGGTCTACTTCCTCGACGCGTTCCAGATCGCGCGCGACGAAGCGACCGACGCGGCGCTCCAGCTGCGTATGCAGGGGATCGCGTTCCAGGGCGCGTTCTTCGCGGTGTCGCCGGTCATGGAACAGACCGGACTCGACCACGAGAAACTGCTCGACGCGATCCACGATCAGCTCCAGGAGAAATTCGGATCGAAAGGCGCGCGGGTCGTCGAGGACAACATGCGCGTAGTGAAGCGCGGTTTCGACGAGATCCGGCCGGTGCCGGTCGGAGAGATCTCCGATCCGAGCGCGGCCGGCAGGGCCATGAGCGAGCCCGCGATTCCGACCATGGTGAAGTCGCTCCCGCAGAGCGAAGCCCCGATGACCGACATCCATCGGTTCTGGGAGCAGACGGGCAACTTCTACGCGCGCGGGATGGGGAACGACAACATCACCGACCCGTTCATCGGGCTCGGTGTCATGCCCGCCGGAACGGCCATGTTCCGCGACATGACCGGGATTCGTTTTCACCATCCCGAGTTCATCGCCGAGAACTGCACCGCCTGCGGAAGCTGCTACACGGTCTGTCCGGACACGGCCATTCCGGGCCTGGTCAACGAAATCGGACAGGTGCTCGACACCGTCGTCATGCGCGTCCGCAAGCACGGTCACAAAACCGAGCACCTGCCGAAGGCCGTTCGCATCATGGAACGGAACTACCGGAAGATGCTGAAAGAAGCGGCCGAGACGGATTCGGCCAACGCTCTGATGGAAGACGCGATCGTCGAGACGCTGGCCGGGTCCGATCTCGTCGGTGAGGACAGGAAGAAGCTCGAAGACGAGTTCGATCTGTTCCGCAAGGAGCTCGACGGCTTCCCGTTCTCGCTCACGCGCCCCTACTACACGATTCCGGAGAAGGACAGTGCCGGCGACGGCGGACTCTTCTCCATTACCGTCAATCCCAACACGTGCAAAGGCTGCATGGAGTGCATCGAGGTCTGTGACGACGACGCGCTGCGCTCGATTCCGCAGACCAGCCAGTCGGTCGAACGTCTGCGCAAGCAGTGGGACTTCTGGCTCGACCTTCCGAACACGCCCCAGAAGTACAATCGGATCTCGGACCTCGAGGAAGGAATCGGCGCGCTCCAGACGCTGCTGCTCGACAAGAAGCACTACCTCTCCTTCAACAGCGGCGACGGCGCCTGCCTCGGCTGCGGCGAAAAGACGGTGGTCCATCTCTTCACCGCGACGGTCGAGGCGCTCATGCGTCCGCGCATCGCCCGACACGTCACGCGGATCGAGGAGCTGATCGACGGACTCCAGAAGCACATCAAGCTCAAGCTCGCCTCCGAAATCGAGGTCGGCGACGCCGACGCGATCGCGGAGCTCATGAGCGGCTCCGCGGACAAGGACCTCACGCTCGCCGACATCGCCGCGAAGATGGAAGAAAAGGGCGAAGGAGAGATCATCGATCAGGAGTGGCTGAAGCGCGTGACCGGACTGGTTGCCCGTCTCAAGCAGCTCCGCTGGAAGTACCTGCAGGGAACGACCGGAAACGGACGCTCCAACATGGGCATGGTCAACGCGACAGGGTGCACCTCGGTCTGGGGGAGCACCTATCCGTTCAACCCGTATCCGTTCCCCTGGACGAATCATCTCTTCCAGGACTCGACCTCGGTGGCCATGGGGATCTTCGAAGGCCACATGGTCAAGATGGCGGAAGGGTTCAAGACGATCCGCATGGCCGAACTCGAGTTGAACAACGCATACGACGCGAGCAAGCACGAAGAGTTCTTTACCTACTTCAACTGGCATCAGTTCACGGATGAAGAATGGGAACTCTCGCCGCCGGTCGTGGCGGTGGGGGGCGACGGAGCCATGTTCGACATCGGCTTCCAGAACCTGTCCCGTCTCATGGCCTCGGGCAAACCGATCAAGGTGCTGATCCTCGACACGCAGGTGTACTCGAACACCGGCGGACAGGCGTGCACCTCCGGCTTCATCGGCCAGATCTCCGACATGGCCCAGTACGGCAAGGTCACGAAGGGGAAAGAAGAGCCGCGCAAAGAGATCGGGCTGATCGGAATGGCGCACCGCACCACCTACATCATGCAGGGGTCGATCGCCTATCCGGGTCACATGATCGAAGGGTTCATCCGCGGCCTCAAGGCGCGGCGCCCGGCGCTGTTCAACCTCTACGCCGCCTGCCAGCCCGAACACGGCATCGGCGACGACATGAGCAACCACCAGAGCAAACTCGCGGTCGAGTCGCGCGCCTATCCGCTCTTCCGCTACGACCCGGACGCGGGCATGACGCCCGACGAGTGCTTCGACCTCGAGGGGAACCCGATGGTCGCGGACGACTGGGCCACGTACAAGCTGAAGTACAAGGACGGCAGCCGCACGAAAGAGATGGAGATCCCGATGACCTTCGTCGAGTTCGCCATCACCGAGGAGCGTTTCCGCAAACACTTCCGTATGGCTCCGCCGGACACCTGGAACGACGACATGGTCCCGCTGCACGAGTTCCTCGGCATGGATGAGGACGAGCGCGAAGGGCTCTTCCCGTTCGTCTGGTCCGTCGACAAGAAGGAGCGTCTCACCCGGCTTCTCGTGGCGAAGCCCATGGTCGAGTCGTGCGAAGATCGCCACGCGTTCTGGACCATTCTCCGCTCGCTCGCCGGGACGGAGAAGGAGACCCAGGGCGATCTCGAAGCGAAGATCCGTCAGGAAGTCACCGCGAAGATCGCGGCCGGACTCATGCAGCTTTCAGGGGGGTCCGGAGACGGAGTGGCCGCCCTCATGGCAGCCGGAGCTCCGGGAGAGTCCGGTGGCGCCGCCGCAGGGGCGGCCGGCGACTACATGGCT
>JABDJQ010000484.1 GCA_013002425.1 Gemmatimonadota bacterium | reverse complement strand
ACGCCGGGAACACGTGGACGGAGCGAAGCGTGGTCGGGTGGGTGAATCAGGACTACGCGAATCTCGGCGACGTGCGAAGCGGCCGCGGCTTCTGGGTGCGCAAGCTTACGGCGGATACCGTCAGTGTCGTCTTTCCGGTCGAATCGGTGACCGCTGGCTCGGACTTCGTGCCTCCGCGCGACTCCGGTGTCACGAAACAGGACGCCGGCGAAATCTGGTCGCTCGAACTCCGCGCGCTCGACGGCGCGGGCACGTCGAACGAGCTCGTACTCGGCGCCGGTTCCTTCGCGCCCGAAGACTGGATTCTGCACGCGCGCGCGCTGCCGCCTGCTTCGCCGTCAGGCGGGCCGCGTCTCGCGGCCTTGCACGCCGACCGCGGCCGGTGGAACGGCTCCTACCGTGAATCGCGCCTCTCGCAGACGGAGCCTCACGAGTGGACGATCGTGATCGAGCGCGATGAAAACGGTCCCGGCACGGTCACGATACGCACGAACGCGACGGTCCCTGCGGGCGCAGGCGGCGCCGAAACCCCGCTCCTCTGGGAGTGGGAGGATCCGCGGTCGGGCATCCGCGGCGAGTTCATCGCCGGCGAATCGTTCACGCTCGCGACTCACGGTGCTGCGACCGAGTATCGTCTGCGCGCGAAGAGCGTAGGGGATGACGCGCCGGTCGCCGCCGCCGCCACGAGTCTCTTCCGCTTCGCGTACCCGAATCCGTTCCGCGAAACCAGCGGCTTCCGCTTTCAACTGGCGGGGCCGACGGAAGTTTTCATCACGCTTTACAATCTCGCGGGGCGCGAAGTCCGCTCTCTCCGATCGGCCGGCGACACGCGGGGCGAGTTCGTCCTCGTATGGGACGGCCGCGATTCCCGCGGCGAACCCGTTCCTCCCGGCGTGTACCTCGCACGGATGGAATGGGGCGGGCAGGAACAGACGGCCCGCGTCGTCAAGATTCGCTGAGGAGAGCAATGACGGACAGATCAAAAGGGAGCGTCGATCGCGGCCCGAAGGATACGCCGCTGACGGCGGCGCGTTCCCGCGCGATCGAACTCGGCCCCGAGGAGTTTCGAAGGCTCGGGAAAGAGCTCGTGGACCGTCTTGCCGATATCCAGGCCGGCATTCGAGAGCGTCCCGTTACGGTCCACGGAACGCCGGCGCAACTCGGCGCGCTCCTGCCCGCGCCCGCTCTTCCCGAACGGGGGACCGATCCCGAAGCGCTGCTGGCCGCGCTCCCCGACCTTCTTTTCGACCATTCCCTGCTGAACGGGCATCCGCAGTTCTACGGTTACGTGACCTCGTCGGCGACGCCGACCGGGGCGCTCGCGGAGCTGCTTGCGGCTTCCGTGAATGCGAACGTGGGAGGATGGCAGCTTTCTCCGATCGCGTCGGAAATCGAAAAGCAGACCGTCGACTGGCTGCGGCAGATGCTCGGCATGCCCAACGGATCGAGCGGCGTGTTCGTGAGCGGCGGCAACATGGCGAACATGGTCGGATTCATGGCCGGCGTCCGCGCGAAGATGCCGGAATCGATTCGAAAGAAGGGCCTCGCGTCGCTGCAAAAAAAGTGGCTCGTTTACGCTTCACCGGAAACGCACACATGGATTCAGAAAGCGGCCGATCTCTTCGGCCACGGAACCGATTGCGTGCGCGCGATCCCGGTCGATGACGAACTTCGCGCTGACCCTGTCGCGCTGGCGTCCATGCTTCGCGAAGATCGCGAACAGGGGCACCGGCCGTTTCTGCTGATCGCGACGGCCGGCACCGTCAGCACCGGCGCTGTCGATCCGCTCGACGAGATGGCAACGCTTGCGAAGGAACACGATCTCTGGTTCCACGTGGATGGCGCGTACGGCGGATTCGCGGCCATGCTCCCCGAGCAGCGGGATCGTTTCCGCGGGCTGGAACGGGCCGACTCGGTCGCGGTCGATCCGCACAAATGGCTCTACGCCCCGATCGAGGCGGGATGTACGATCGTGCGCGATCCGGCGATTCTGCCCGGGACGTTCGCGTACCGTCCGCCGTATTACCATTTTGACGAGGAAGAGGCGGAGACGAACTTCTTCGAGTACAGTCTGCAGAACACGCGCGGATTTCGCGCGCTCAAAGTCTGGCTCGGGATTCGTCAGGCGGGCCGCGCGGGATACGAGGAGCTGCTTCGCGGCGACATCGCGCTGGCGCGGGAACTGTACGACCGGATGCAGGGCCGCCCCGATTTCGAGGCGTTCACGCACGGGCTCAGCATCGCGACGTTCCGTTACGTGCCCGAGCATCTCGACCTTGCGGGGAGCGAGCGGGAGAAGTATTTGAACGAGTTGAACGAAGCGCTTCTCGAGGCGGTCAAGAAGGCGGGCGAGTTGTTCGTTTCGAATGCGGTGCTCGGCGGCGCGTTCGTGCTCCGTGCCTGCATCGTGAACTTTCGTACGACGACCGACGACGTGCGCGCGGTTCCCGACCTGATCGCGAAGCACGGGAAGAAACTGCACGAGAGTCGAACTGAATGGCGCAAACGAGGAGAATGACGGTGTTGCTGTTTCGAGCCCTGTTCTGCGGAGTACTGTTCTTTCATGCGGGCATTGCGTTCGCGCAGTCGAAGGATCCGCGCATTATCGTGGAGAGCGTTGTCAAGGCGATGGGCGGGCAGGATGCCTTCTACGCGCAGAAGAGCGTGGAGTACACGTATATCTACGGCGACCCCGACGGAAAGATGGACCGGTCGACCGAACGTTACGTGTTCGACGGCGAACTCTCGTGGGCGAAGTACACGACCCGCGACCTGCTGTTTCCCGAGCGCAAGGGTACGTTCGTGCAGGGCTACGACGGAAACACTGCCTGGGCCACCATCGACGGAAAGATCACGAACGACGAAGAGGTGCTCCGGCGGTCCGACTTTCTCCGCAAGACGAACTTCTACTGGTTCGCGATGATGTTCAAACTGCTCGATCCGGGCCTGTTCTACACGTATGAAGGGTCGAAGATCGTCGACGGCGTTTCGTACGATCTCGTGCGTGTCGCATTCGATGATGGGGTGGGGGACGCGTCCGACACCTATATTTTATACGTCAATCGGCGTACGCGAATGGTCGACCGTTTTCTGTTCACGGTGATGGATTTCGGGCGTTCCGACCCGCTGCTCATGCTCGTCGAGTACGAAGAGGTGAACGGGATCAAGCTCCCGGCGAAGCGGAAGTACGGGCCCTCCGACTGGGACGGGACGGAACCCGGGGAGTGGACGCACGAGATCATGAAAGACATCAAGCTGAACGTCCCGGTCAAACGCGCGATCTTCCAGGCGCCCGGTTCCTGAGCGCGGCATGAGTCGCGCGCTCCTGCCTATTCTGTCTGCGGGGCTCGCGATCCGTTTTCTCTTTCTCTGGCTCGCGGGAACTCCCGAGCCGTTCGCCGACGAATCGAACTACCTCACGCTCGCGCTCTCCCGGCTTCGCTTCGGTTTCTTCCCCGACTCCGGACACTTTCTGTGGCCCCCGGGCTATCCGTTCGTGCTCTTTCACGCGCTCCGGGAAGGGGGCGCCGACGGTGTGGGTGCCGTGCGCGTACTGCAGATCTTCGCCTCGTGCGTCGTCGGCTTTCACGTCATGCGCTTCGCCGAAGAACTGAGCGGGATTCGCGCAGCACGTGTCGCCGGCTGGCTCTGGGTCTTCGCGTTCCCGCTGATCGAATTCTCACACGTGCTCTGGCCGGAAACCCTGTTTCTGGCGGTCTTCATCACGGGGCTCCGGCTTCTGATCGACGCGCGCGGACGGTCGCTTTCGTTCGTGACGGCGGGTGCGCTCTTCGGGCTCTCGTTGCTGCTCAAGGAATCCGCCCTCTACCTATACATTGCGCTGCCGTTCCTGCTGTTCCTGCGGCACCGCGAAACGGTTTCGCTGCCCGGCGCGCTGACTGTCGTCCTCGCGGCAACGATTGTAGTCATGCCGTGGATGCTGCGGAACCAGGAGTACTACGGGGAACCGGGCGTGATCGGCGCGACGCTCGGCGAGAACATGTATCGAAGGGTGAACGCGAACTACAGGAACCTCGATTACCCGGTCGAGCACCGCCTCGCGCTCTACGAGGCGAACGCACTCGTGCACGATGCGCTCGTGAATGACGAACGGCCGAAATGGATCCGCTATCGCGAGGAGAACGTAGTCCTGAAGGACGCAACGAACTTCAGACTGGGGGTCGCGTTCATTCTCGACGACCCTGTGGCGTTCGCGAAGGGGCGCGTGAAGCGGGTCGCCGATTTCTTCTCGCCGCATTCCTTCTTCGTGCGTCATCTCGCGATGGCCCGGCACGAACGAATCCAGTCGCTTCCGGTGCGGCGCACTCTCGCCGGCGGCGCGATTCTGCTTTCGCTCTTCACGATGGCGAGCGCGGCGCTCGGATTCGGGCGGCTTTCCGACCGGGCGCCTGCACGGACCGTATTCGTGACCGCCA
This sequence comes from Gemmatimonadota bacterium, assembly GCA_013002425.1. Classification (GTDB taxonomy): domain Bacteria; phylum Orphanbacterota; class Orphanbacteria; order Orphanbacterales; family Orphanbacteraceae; genus JABDJQ01. The sequence goes on along the minus strand of JABDJQ010000484.1, from coordinate 2,192 downwards.
TCCTCTACTTCGCGCTGCTCGTGGGTGCGCTCGGGGGACTCACGCGCTACCGCGTGCCGATCGAGCCGATCGTGATCGTGCTGGCGGCCTTCGCGTGGGGCGGCCCCGGCGGTATTCGTGCGTCGTGGAAGTGCACGCCGCTCGCGGCCCGCGTGGCGCTCGGCGTGCTTCTCGCGCTCTGGGCCCTGAACGCGCGCGAGTGGATCGCGCTGCTCGGCCTCATGGGAGGAGCGAAATGAAACCGTGGACCATCGCGAAACCGTGGAACGTCGTTCTTCTGCTCGTCGTCGTTCTCGTGATAGAGATTGCCGTTGCGCGATTCGGGGCGCGTTCGCTTGACGAGTGGGAGGACGTTTTCGAGAACACGCATGGCGCGGCGCGGGTCGAAGCGCTCTACGTTCTGCTGAACCGCAGCCCCGACTGGTCGATCACGCCCGCGTTCACCGAAGAACTGCTGGCTTCCGGGGACGCGGCCCTGATCGACTGGACGATCACGTCTTCCTACTGCTACCCGAACGAAGATCGCGCCCAGCGGCTCTACCTGAACGCGCTCCCCGATTCGCCCGGAAAGACACGCGGCACGATTCTGCTCGAAACGCGAATGGGGCAGCAGCGCTGGCTCACCTGGGGCGAGGTGCGCGCGTTTCTTGACGCGGCCGATGACGAGTCCATACACTGAACGTGCCATGCTGAAACGAACGAACCTGCTGATGACGTCCGTGATCTTCGCCGCGCTTCTCCTCGCGTGCGGCGCCGAGCGTACGGCTCTCGATCCGGATCGTCCCGGCGTGCTTCTGATTACGATGGACACGACGCGCGCGGACCGGATCGGGTGCTACGGCTATTCGGGCGGAACCACGCCCGTGCTCGATCGCCTCGCGCTCGAGTCGATCCGCTACAGCCGCGCATTCTCGACGTCCGGGATCACACCGGTCGCCCACGCTTCGATTCTCACGGGACTCTTTCCGTATCAGCATGGCGCCCGCGTCATGTTCGGGAGCGTCGAGCATCGACTGGGCGAAGAACACCCGACACTCGGGACCGTGCTGCGCGACGGCGGGTGGCGAACCGGCGCGTTCGTGAGCGCGTATCCGGCATCGGAAGAATTCGGGCTGGCGCGCGGGTTCGAGACGTTCGACTCCGGCGTGCGCGACGAACTCCGCGACGATTTTCGTGAATCGCCGCCGCCTCGCGAAGGGCTCTGGCTCGATCAGGCGTCTGTCGACGCGCAGCGTCGCGGGGATGCCACGGTCGATCGCGCCATCGACTGGCTCGGCGAGAGCGATGCCCCGTTCTTTGCGTGGGTGCATCTTTTCGATCCGCACGATCCCACGCTCGTGCCCCCCGCGTCCGTCCTCGATCGGTTCGGAGTGCCGGCGGACGGGTCGGGCACGCGCGATCAGGCGTACGACCCCGAGATCTATTTCATGGATCAACAGATCGGCCGCCTGCTGGATGCGCTGAGAGAGAGCGGGCGTTACGAGAACACCGTCGTCGTGGTCGTGAGCGATCACGGACAGGGGCTCGGGGATCACGGCTGGTTTCAGCACCGTCTTCTCTATCAGGAACAGATTCACATTCCGCTGCTGATCAAACGTGTGCACGGCGCGAGCCCGAAGGCGGCTGTGGAGAATGCGCTCGTTCGGAATATCGATCTCTTTCCGACGATTCTGGCGCTGGCCGGTGCCGACCCGTCGATCGAAACCGAGGGCCGTGTTCTACCGGGCCTCGCGGTGAGCGCTCCCGGTCCGGGCGGGGCAGGCGTTCCCGATCCCGCGAACGCGGATACGCGTGTCGCCTATGCGGAGGCTCTCATTCCGCTCGACACGTACAGCAGTCCGCGCCTTCCGAAGAAGCAGTGGGACAATCTGCACATGATCGTGGAGGGTCCCTGGAAGCTGATCTACCACGCCGTGACGCCCGCGAACAGCGAGCTCTATCACCTCGGAAACGATCCGCGCGAAGCCCGCAACGAATGGGAGAGGGAACCCGAAGTGCGTGAGCGCCTGCTCGAGCGGCTCCGCGCGACGGGCGCATTGCAGGTGGCCGTCAAGGCCGGGGGAGAAGGCGCCGTCGACCCGGAGGCGGAGCGCAAACTCAGGTCGCTCGGCTATATCGGCGGATGATTTTTTCGCTCGATCCGTCCGTTTTCCCGTCTTAGGGGAGTACGAATCCGTTCCCGATCCACCCCG
>JABDJQ010000481.1 GCA_013002425.1 Gemmatimonadota bacterium | reverse complement strand
AATTCCCGTCCGGGCTGTAGTCGAGATAGCTGAGCGCGATCGTGCCGTCCTCGGAGAGCGTGTTCGGATCGATCAGGACACGCGCCTCACCCTCGACGCCGTCCTGGTACATCAGGACCGACTGGTTCTGCAGCCCGGTTTTCTCGTAGTAGAAGTAGCGGTCGCCGCGCGTCATGGGCGTGTTGTAGCGCGTGTAGTCGAGGCGTTCGCGCAGCCGCTCCTTGATCGCGTCGCGAAACGGGATCCGGTCCAGGTATTCGTGCGTGACCGCGTTCTGCGCGTCGACCCAGTCGGACGTCTCTTTCGAGTCGAGATCCTCGAGCCAGCGATACGGGTCGGCGATCATCGTGCCGTGGTAGTCCTCGACCACGTCCCCCTTGCGCGTTTCCGGATACCCGAGCGCGGGTGCGGCGCGAAGGACGGTCTCGGCCGTCGCGGTCTGGGCGTGAGCGATGGACGTATGGATCGTGGAGCCGGCGATCAGCGCGGCTGCGAACAACACCGGAAGCTGCATGCTTCATCCTCTCTGAAGAAATGGAACGATCAATGGAACGGCAGGTACGAGGCCGAATTATAGCACGGGAGCCGGATCTGCTGAAATCAGGCCACGGAGACCTTGATCAGATTCGTCGTGCCGGGCATGTCGAGCGGGAGGCCGGCCGTGATCACGACGCGGTCGCCCTTCTTCAGCAGTTTCTGCTGGAGCGCGAGCGCGATCGATTCTTCTTCCACGTCATCCACGTTACGGTTCTGAATGGCGCGCGGAATGCAGCCCCATACGAGGGCGAGACGGCGGTACGTATGCGGGTCGGGCGTGGCGGCGATGATCGGCCGTCGCGGACGGTACTTCGCGATCAGGTGGGTCGTGCTCCCGGAAAGAGTGCACGTGATGATCGCGCCGGCGTCGATCGACTCCGCCATCTCGCACGACGCCTTCGCCACGGCTTCCTCCGGGCTCAGCCTCCCGCCTGCCGTGTAGTGGTGCTTCCATGCATTGAACGGAAAGATCGTTTCGATGTCGCGCGCGATCTTCGACATCATCTTGACGCTCTCCACGGGATAGCGTCCCGCCGCGGTCTCTTCGGAGAGCATGATGCCGTTGCTCCCGTCGAGAATCGCGTTCGCGACGTCGCTCACTTCGGCGCGCGTCGGGCGCGGTTGTTCGACCATCGACTTCAGCATCTGTGTGGCCGTGATGACCGGTTTCCCCGCCCAGTTCGTCTCTTCGATGATGCGCTTCTGCCGGCGCGGTACCTGTTCGACAGGAATCTCGACGCCGAGATCGCCGCGCGCCACCATGATCCCTTCGACACTCTCGAGAATCTCGCTGAAACAGTCGAGCGCTTCGTACTTCTCGATCTTCGCGATCAGAGGCACCGGCTTCGGGTTGCCGACTTCGTGTTTCAGAAACGAACGCACTTCGCGAATGTCGTCCGGGTTTCGGACGAACGAAACGGCGACGTAATCGACCCCCTGGCTCAAACCGAACAGCAGATCGGCGCGGTCCTTCCTGCTCAGAATCGGGGCCTTGATCGGCGTGTTCGGGAGGTTGATTCCCTTGTGCGAAGTGAGCGGGCCGCCGACGAGAATGCGCGCCGTGATCGTCTCGGCGTCGACC
>JABDJQ010000473.1 GCA_013002425.1 Gemmatimonadota bacterium | reverse complement strand
GTGCAAGGCCATGAACCGCTCGCTCAGGAACGTGCTCTTCGGTACCTGGGGAGACGACGTCGCGGGCAGCGGCGACGTGGCCGGCGCGGACGAAATTTACGCGGGCAAGGTGAAGGCGACCTCGGCCGACGAACTCGCGATGATGCTCGACGGCATTCAGAGCATGATGATCGTGCCCGGCTACGGACTCGCGGTCGCGCAGGCGCAGCACACGGTGCGCGAACTCGCCGACCTGCTCAAGGCGCGCGGCGTCGACGTCAAGTTCGCGATCCATCCCGTCGCCGGCCGCATGCCGGGACACATGAACGTGCTGCTCGCGGAAGCAGACGTTCCTTACGACGACCTGCTCGAGATGGACACCGCGAACCCGATGTTCCCGCAGACCGATGTTTCGCTGGTGCTCGGCGCCAACGACGTCGTAAACCCGATGGCGCGCGAGGATCCGACGAGCCCGATCGCGGGCATGCCGATTCTCGACTGCGACAAGTCGCGTACGGTGATCGTCGTGAAGCGTTCGCTTTCGCCCGGTTTCGCCGGCATCCCGAATCCGCTCTTCGCGCTCGACAACTCGCTGATGTTCTTCGGCGACGCGAAACAGAACATGATCGATCTCGTGGCGGCGATCAAAGAGAACTAGCCCGAGAAGATCTTTCATAGTACGAACTTAAAGCGGTCCGGTACTTCCGGGCCGCTTTTTCTGTCTATGACGATATACGTAGAAGGACGTATTTGACGGGCATAACAGCTGTGGGACACTCGATCGTGACGGTCAGCGGATCCTGACCGGATATCGATACGATTGACGAGATCGACCTGGACCGACAACGCGGCTCCATCGCCGCGGGGGGAGAGCCATGAAGAAGCGCATCATTATCATGGGAGCCGCAGGCCGCGACTTTCACGTCTTCAACTGCTGCTACCGGGACAAGCCCGAATACGAAGTCGTCGCTTTCACGGCGACGCAGATTCCGCACATCGACGACAGGCGGTATCCCGCCGCGCTCGCGGGCAAGCTCTATCCGAAAGGCATTCCGATCGTTCCCGAAGAAGATCTCGGCGGTCTCCTCGACAGCGAAGAGATCCACGAAGTGATCTTCGCGTATTCCGACATTCCGCAGAGCCACCTGGACGACATCGAAATGGATGTCGAATCGCGCAGCGTCGCATTCAAGCCGTTCGACGTCGACGCCACGATGATCCCGTCGAAGAAGCCCGTCATCGCCGTGACCGCGATTCGAACGGGATGCGGGAAGAGCCAGACGTCGCGACGCGTCGCGAAGATTCTGACCGATATGGGCAAGAAGACCGTCGCAATCCGTCATCCCATGCCGTACGGCGATCTCGCGAAACAGGCGGTGCAGCGCTTCGCGACGATGGAAGATCTGGAGACGCACGAATGCACGATCGAAGAGCGCGAAGAGTACGAACCGCACATTCGAAACGGCGTCATCGTATACGCGGGTGTCGACTACGGGGCGATCCTCGCCGAGGCGGAGAAGGAAGCCGACGTCATCATCTGGGACGGCGGCAACAACGACACCCCGTTCTACAAACCCGATCTCTGGATCGCGGTGACCGATCCGCATCGCGCCGGTCACGAGCTCGACTACTTCCCCGGCACCGCAAACTTCAAGCGCGCCGACCTCATTCTCGTAAACAAGGTCGACTCGTCGAAAGAGGAAGACATCGCCGCGGTCCTCGCCAATGCGAAGCGCGTGAATCCGAAGGCCATCGTCGTGCGCGGCCGCTCTCCCCTCGATGTGCCCGAACCGCAGTCGATCAAGGGAAAGCGCGTTCTCGCGATCGAGGACGGTCCGACCACGACCCACGGCGGCATGCCGTTCGGGGCCGGCGTTCTCGCCGCGAGGCAGAACGGCGCGGCAGAGCTCGTGGATCCGCGCAAATGGGCGGTCGGCGAAATCGCCGAGACGTTCGAGAAGTACCCCGCAACGGGCGCGCTGCTCCCCGCAATGGGATACGGCGAAGCGCAGGTGCGCGATCTCGAAGCGACCGTGAACGCGGTGGATTGCGACATGGTGCTCGTGGCGACGCCGATCGATCTGACGCGGCTCATCAAGATCGAGAAGCCCCACATGCGAATCGGGTACCGCCTCGAGGAGGAGGGTGAGGAGTTCGCACTGGCCGTGACGAAGGTGGCGGGCGGCGCTCCGGTCGTCTAGACCGGGGACGGAAAGCCGGCCCGGCACGGCTTCTCCCTTACGACGCCCCGGCTTCTCCTGCCGACGGGGGCCGGTGAGTTTCGATTCACCGGCCCCTGTTCTGCTATAATTTCCCTGCGCCCCCCCGCGAAGACGAATGCATCGTCATCCAACCGAGAGGAACCCCGTGCCCGGATATCGTTGCCACACGCTCATGCCGACTTCCGCCCTTCTCGCGCTGCTCCTGATCCCGTCGATCACAGACGCGCAGTACACGATGAAACGTATCGCGAACAACCTGCCGCGCCCCCTCTACGTCGCGCAGCCGCCGGGCGACAGCGAGCGGCTGTTCATCGTCAGTCAGAACGGCGCCATCTACATTCACGAGGCGGGCGCCGTGAAAGCGGAACCGTTCCTCGACATCACCGGCGTCGTCGAATCCCAGGAACAGGGTGAGAAGGGACTGCTTTCGATGCAGTTCCACCCGGAATACGAAACGAACGGGCATTTTTACGTCTACTACACGGTGGGAGTCACGAAACCGACGCGCTTTTCGATCGTCGAGCGTTACACCGTGAGCGCGAACCCGGACAGCGCCGACAGCGCGAGCGCGCATCAGATCATCAAGATTCATCAGCCGCAGTCGAATCACAACGGCGCGCAGATTCTGTTCGGGCCCGACGACTATCTCTACCTCGGGCTCGGCGACGGCGGCGGCGCGCCGTCGGGCGCTCCGCAGAACCCGGACACGCTTCTGGGCAAGATGCTGCGCATCGATGTCGACGGCGACGACTTCCCGCTCGATCCGGGACGCAACTACGCGATTCCGCCCGACAATCCGTTTGTCGATTCCGTCGGCGTGCTCGACGAAATCTGGGCGATCGGCCTGCGGAATCCGGCGCGCTTCAACTTCGATCGCGTGACGGGCGACCTCTATATCGCCGATGTCGGACAGGTCAAGAAAGAGGAGATCAACTTCCAGCCCGCTTCGAGCACGGGCGGTGAGAACTACGGCTGGTCGGTCATGGAGGGGACGGCGTGTCGCGACACGCTCGACCCGATGTGCTTCGATCCGAAGTTCAGGAAGCCGACTTACGACTACGATCACGGTCCGGCGTGCGCGTCCGTGGTCGGCGGCGCGGTCTATCGCGGCAGCGCGATCCCGTCGCTCTACGGGAAGTACATCTTCACCGACACCTGTTTCCCGAACTATCCGATCTGGTCGGCGAACGTTCTGGGCGACACGCTCGTGAACTTCGTCGATGAAACCGCGAACATGGCGCCCGACTCGGGCGGGTCGCTGTCGCTGATCGTGGCCATCAACGAAGACAACGCGGGCGAGCTCTACTTCAGCGAGAACCGCATCACGACCGGCGAACTCTGGAAGCTCGTGCCTGACGCGACGGCCACCGATGTCCGACCGGTCGACCTTGCGGAGCGTTCACTGACGATCACGCCCGCCGAGCCGAACCCGTTCACGCGGACGACGCGGTTCTCGATTCGCCTTGCCGCGGATGAGGACCTGGAAGTCAGCATCTACTCCGCGAGCGGACGGCTGGTGCGCGCGCTTCATCGCGGTCCGACCGGTTCGCCGGGGCTGACCCTCGCCTGGGACGGCACGAACACGCTTGGCCGGCGCGTGGCGGCCGGCGTCTACTTCGTCCGCGCCAGAACCGAAGACACCGTGAGTACGGGACGCGTGACACTGCTCAAGTGAGCGGC